>CAZTHD010000148.1:0-2668 GCA_964613315.1 uncultured Oscillospiraceae bacterium
AGCTGATCAAAATACACGTTATTTCATAAGTTAAAACATATTATACGAGGAGGAATCAGAGATGAAATATGAATGCCCCTGCGGATACGTATATGACGAGGAAGTAGAAGAAACAAAGTGGGAAGATCTCCCCGAAGATTGGGAATGCCCCACCTGCGGACTCGGAAAAGACGCATTCACACAAGTAGAATAATAACTACATCGATTATCAATAAGGCAGGCTTTAAAGCCTGTCTTTTTTCATTCGAACATTGCGTTCCTTTCGTCTTTTTTACGGTGCTCACCAAGTATGCTTAAGGCTTTCAGGAACAACGGCGATGTATTCCATTTAAAAGCTTTCAACAGCTTTATCATGCCGCTGCTTTTAGCTAGAGCATCGATCTCTTTCTTGTGCTCTCGCAGAAAGCCCTTTATTACTTCCATCGTTTTTTCGGAACCTCTTCTCTCTGCATCAGTAGATAAATACAGGCAGTTCCAAAACCTTGATGCAGCTATTATGCAGTTTTCACTGAGTTTGGCTTTAAGCTCAGGATACCTATCAACCAGGTAGTCATATCTCCTGTAATGGGCATTCCAATAGTCTGTGATATTCTTTGCCGAATATACGTCACCTATGCTGTTCCTTCTCTTCCTGTAATGGCAGAGATATTCAGGGATGCAGACAAGTTTTTGCGCTTTATCCATGATCCTGAACAGGCAGCCTATATCTTCGTATACCTCACCGTCAGGAAATCTTACGTCAGAAAACATGGATCTTCTGTACAATTTGTTCCAGGAACAGTTGCTTATCCTTTCGCCAAGAATGAAATCAGTTACTATATCTTTCCCTTCGTAAACGGCGACTTTATCTGCATCTTTGAGATTTGAGAATATATCTTCAGTATGATCTTTCCACTCTATGGCATACTTGAAAGCAAGAACGTCGGGATCATACTCTTTTGTATATGAAACAAGCTTTTCGAACATATCAGGATCTATCCAGTCGTCGCTGTCCAGAAAAGCGATATAATCTCCTGTAGCTCTTTCTATACCGTAATTTCTTGCTGCAGCAAGTCCGTGATTTTCAGTATGGAAAACGAGTATCCTGTTATCTATTTGAGCATAGTCATCGCAGATGCTTCCTGAACCATCTGTAGACCCGTCATCTACAATGATTATCTCAAGATTTTTGTAAGTCTGATCTATGACAGAGTCCAGGCACTGCCTTAAATACTTGGATACGTTATATACAGGTATTATCAATGAAATATATGGTTCTTTCATGACCTCTCCAAAAGAAAAAAGCCCGGAACTATTTTGTTCCGGACCTATTATACATCAAATTTCGTTAAGTGGATAATTCATCTCCCGTAGGAAGTTCTGCATCTATACTCAGTTCATCAGCCGACTTCGATTGTTCAGCCTGATAAGCCGCTTCCGCCCTGTTGATCACCTTGATTATGTGTATTGCAAAGGGTATAGCAAGGACTACAGCAGCCAGGAAGTCGGAAACTCCCTGGGCGGCAGCAAGTCCGTATGCTCCCCAGAATCTCGGGAGTATGAGCACCATGGGGATTAGGAACAGAAGCTGCCTTGAAAGGCCTAAAATCGTGCTTCCTACAGGTTTTCCGAGGGCTTGGTAGAAACTGTTCGTCATCATGACGAAAATGTGCGGAATCAGGGCTATGCAAAGAGCCCTAAGTTTGAACATACCTATTTCAAAGACCATCGGATCGTTTGAGTTGTTGAAAAGACCTATCATAGTCCTCGCGCTGAAGAACATTATGAGGCTGCTTACAAGACCTATTGCAGCGCCGAGCTTGATGGTCTCATAGTACATATGCTTGGTCCTCTCATAGGCTTTGGCGCCCCAGCAGTAACCGGCACAAGGAGCAAAGCCCTGGCCGAAACCCATGACTACCGATGAGATGAATCTGTAGATCTTGTTTGCGATGGATATGGCTGCGAGTACGGAAGTTCCGAAGGTCCTTGCAGTTCTGTTCGTGAGGATAGCGCCGAAGGTTATGAGGTTCATCCTGAGGAAGGTCGGAAGACCGTTTTTTGCAACTTCAAAGAAGTCTTCTTTGTCGTAATGAATGTTCTTCGGCGATATGTGGATTATGGTCGTCTTTCTTATGTAGGGAGCTGACAATACGAAGAAGCTGAACACCTTTGAAAGAGCAGTGGCGCCGGCTGCGCCTGCCACTTCCCAGCCCATCACGTTGATGAATATCGGGTCCAAGATACAGTTCAATATACAACCGGAGACAGTACCCACCATGGCATAGGTCGTATTCCCTTCACTCTTGAGAGCCTGGTTGAATATGTTGTTGCACATGGTAAACGGAAACGCCAGGAGTATATATGTAGCGTAGTCTATCGAATATTTAAGAGCATCTTCCGTGGCTCCGAAGGCTTCTACGAGCCATGCTCTGACAGGCCAGATGCACATGATCGCAATAAGAGCCGTCAAAATGCCTGTGAAAAGAGTTGTAGATGCAACTCTGGAAGCTCTGTCGTCCTTTTTTGCGCCTAGAAGCCTTGAAGTATAGCTGGAGAGACCGAACGCAAATGCTCCGCTGATAGCTAATAGAACGTGCATGAAAGAGTCGTTTACTGCAACGGCGGCTGTCGCATTAACGCCTATGGAGCTGACGAAGAAGGTATCGGCAAGATTGTAAAAAGAGTC
>CAZTHD010000148.1:2704-4540 GCA_964613315.1 uncultured Oscillospiraceae bacterium
ATTGCAGGAAGCGCCATCTTGGTTATAAGGCGCCTTGGCTCCATATTCAGCATCATCTGATGTCTTTCTTCACTTCTCTTGCTGTTATTTGCCATATATCTTCTCTTTTCCGTGTCTCAAGTCTTTATCTTACATCTATATCATATATATTATACACTATATAGCATAATTGTATACTGTTTCTTTGCAAAAACTGTAACCCTTCTTTTTGTACAAAACAAAAAAACGGGACCCGTTATGGGCCCCGAGAACCAGTTATTTGGCCGAAGCAAGTCAGTAGTTAAATCTCCGGCCTTATGAATAATTAGAAGATCGCCTGAGCTATAGGCCAGAATACGAACAGTGATGCAACGTACATCAGGACTATGAGAAGAAGGCTGTACTTCAAAGTCTCGCCTCCGCCAATCACTTCATCTTTCTGAGCAATAGCTACGAATCCGCTTCCGCCGGGTGTCGCGATACCCATATTGCAAAGTATAGCAACCATTACTGTATATCCAACTACAGATCCGAGCGGGAATACTGCAAGCATAGCCGGTACGCCGACGAGGATACCTATAGTTCCCGTTACTCCGTTGGATGCGAAATTCGTTACGAAGATTACGAAGAAGATGAACACTGCTGCAAGCAGCCAGGGTGAAAGCGATGTAGTTATAGGAGCGACCAAAGTCTGCAGGAACACCTTAATGCCGCCGCTTTCCATATTGAATGCAGATGCATAAAGGAAAATGCAGGCGATGAAGATGATCGTTGACCAGCTTACGCTCTTTACAGCTGTTTCATATTTGAGTACCGGTTTGCCCTTTACTGTTATCGCACAAACGATAGCTGTGGCTATCAATGACGGAATGGATGATCCCACAGCACTAAGTACCGTTCCCACTGCAGGAATGAGTTTACCGATGGTATCTGGTGCAAGCCATACGATGATGAGCGCTACATAAACGATAAGAGAGATCTTACCCTCTGTGCTGAGCTTGTCCATATTTGCGCGGTGCGCATCCACGTCATATGCGGAATACTTGGAGCAATCCGGTTTGAGTATGAACGTGAAGATAAGTATGGTGATAAGAAGTGTCACGAGAGAAAGCGGGATTCCGATGGCCATATACTTGAGCCATGAGGGGTTAACGCCTGTGATCTTAGCTCCGGAGTTGAGCATAAGAAGAGGAACGGGATGTCCTATTGGTGTTGCGCCGTTTCCTATGCAGGTGATCCAGAGAACGCCAAGATAAATAGCTTTGGAGAACTTATCATCCTTAGTATATCCGAGTTCTTCGAGAATGTTATGAGCAAGAGCTACAAAGATGATCATTACTGCTGTTGCTTCCATGAAGTAGCAGATCACGAGATTTGCGAGAAGGAACATAAAGATGAACATGTACGGTCTGTTCTTTACTACATTTCTCGTAATGAACCAGTCTGCGATGATTTTTGTAACACCATTCTCTTCCAGTGCAACGCAAAGGACCATGGTACCTATGCAGATGACCGTTGTGGAGTTACCAAAGGAGTTTGCCATAATCGTTGCTGCCGGAGCAATACCGGTAAATGCCAGAAGTCCTATGGAGAGCATACTGACCCAGCCTGTTCCATATGTGATCCACGTATAAATCGTTGCAATGAACAGCGACAATGTCGATGCACCTGCAGCAGTGATGCCCATGTCTGTGCATCTGCCGAGGATAAAGTTCATCACAAAGTAAATAATGACAGCGATCAGAATATGGATATTCTTATTCTTTTTCATTTAATTACCTCCTGTTAAAAGCGAGAAATAATACATATAAATCGAGTAGGAGGGGAAATTGATATTTCCCCGACCTCTCACACCAC
>CAZTHD010000149.1:0-4521 GCA_964613315.1 uncultured Oscillospiraceae bacterium
ATATATGCTAGAATATACATGTAAGTTAAAGTGCTTGAACACATTGAAATTACATGGATTCTGCGGCATACATAGAAAAGCTGGAACAACAGAATAGCGCACTTCTCAAGCAGGTTGAAAGTCTGACTAGGCAGGTAGAGAACCTGACCGAAATGATAATCCAGATGAGAAAAGACAAGTACGGTCCTTCATCTGAAAAGACAGCGAGTATCCTTGATAATCAGTTGTCTATGCCTCAGGTATTTAATGAAGTCGAACTGGAAGCGGATGATACTCCTGAACCTGCTAAGGTAACAGCTCAAGGAAAGGTCAGAGTCAACCCGAATTCAAAAAGAGAATTCGTACTAAAGGACGTGCCTGTAAAAGAAGTCATTTGTGAAGGCACCCCTGAATCCCTCTTATGTCCGCAGTGCGGTGGTCCGTTGAAAGCAATGGGCACCAAGGTAGTACGAACAGAACTTGAATATATACCGGCGCAGCTCAGTGTCATCAAATACATACAGACATCGTACGAGTGTCCCAAGTGCAAGCGTACGGATAAACCGTATATCACATCGGCCTATGTGCCCAGATCACTTCTTCCGCACAGCCTTGCATCAGCGAGCAGCGTGGCGAACGTGATCTACCAAAAGTATGTGAATGCAGTTCCGCTGTACCGGCAGGAGAAAGACTGGAGCTCTCTCGGAGTCGATCTTGGGCGAGGGACTATGGCCAACTGGGTGATACGGTGCAGCGAAGAGTACTTCAAGCCTTTAAACGAAAGGCTAAGGGAGGAACTAGTCTTAAGGGATATCGTCCATGTAGACGAGACTCCCTTCCAGGTCCTGAAAGAACCAGGTAAGAAGCCCACATCAAAGTCCTACATGTGGGTATATCGTACAGGCAATGACGGCAAAGATCCAATAGTCCTTTACGACTACAGGAAGTCACGAAGCGGCGATAACGCAGTAGAGTTCTTAAAGGGTTTTGAAGGATATATCCATTCAGACGGATACTCCGGATACAACAAACTAAAGAACGTGGTCAGATGTGGATGCTGGGCACACCTGAGAAGAAAGTTCGTCGAAGCCTTGCCGGGCAAAGACGGCGCCGTCAAGTCCAATGCTCAAATCGGAGTTGAATACTGCGACAGGCTTTTTGGTGTAGAAGCGTCCCTTAAGGATATGTCCCCGGAAGAAAGGCAGGCAAAGCGTTTTGAATTGGAACGGCCTATCATCAATGAATTCTGGAATTGGATAGAGAATCTGGTCGTTCTTCCCGGTTCGGCTATTGGAAAAGCGAGAGAGTACGCACTTAATCAACAGCCGTATATGGAGAACTATCTTCTCGATGGAAGACTAGATATTTCAAACAATGCAGCAGAGAACGCCATAAGACCGTTCACGGTCGGAAGGAAGAACTGGTTGTTTGCTGATACTGTGAACGGAGCAGAAGCATCTGCTGCAGTTTACAGTATTATCGAGACGGCTAAAGCCAATGGTCTTAATACATATAAGTATATTGAGTATCTGCTTGAAAACTTACCGGACTCAGGCTTTCCGGCGGATCCGGAGATACTCAACAAATTCATGCCGTGGAACGAGACAGTTCAGACGAAGTGTAGATAAGTCAAGGCAGTATATTATTTAGCGCTTACGTTTTTTCTCATATACTCTTGACTATAACCTACTTAAAACATTGAATAGTCAAACACCTTAGATACCCATTACAAGCTCTTCGACGATTAAGATAATGCTGTATCAATTAACCTTCCAGTATCCGGTTTTGTTTGATCCAATTCTTTGTATATAGCCGTTATTTCGAAGAAATGAAACATTATTCTGGATTGCTGTTTTACCTAAGTTTAGTTTCAACATTAATTGTGGTTGCGTAATATTAGGATTGTTTCTCATTTCCTCGAGAATTCTTCTTCTCGTCGCATTTAGCTTTTTATCCCCCACATTATCCGACAGTTTATCCCCCACAATAGCATTGATTCGATTAAAAGGGATCGTTACAACAATAGAATTATCCCTAAAATCAAAAGCATTACGACCATAAACATCGGTAATTTTTGGAACGCCTCTACCTGTTCTTTCACTTATATGTAATTGAAGAAAAATATCCGACAGTTCCTTATTTACTGGCTTTGATTCACCTTCAAAGAATCCTTCTAACGTCTGATCGTTACCGATAGTTCCTCGCGAGAGTATCTCCATCCTATTTGAATAAATAGTTATCATAGGTTCATAACCCGTTATCCATGCATTATGAACGAATGCGTTTATTATGGCTTCTCTATAGGCATCGCTATTAAAGAGAAAAACCTCTTTTCTATCTGTCACACGGTTGCGCTCATCAGCCTGAGGAATGTTCAGTACATCGCCATACTCCAAAACTTTCTCTACTGTGAGCAATATATTGGTATACCCGAATTCTTTAACTGAATACATCGGAGAGGCTTTTGTCTCTCCAGCAAAAATAGCGACCCTGACAGGAATGTGACTATCATCAGACAACAACTGCGCCATTATGTTATATTTACCCTTCGATGTAAGGAGGTGTAGGTTTTTTTCGAATGTTTTTTTTCTTAAAGCGATACCTTTTCCTGCATAGTATGTAAACAACTTTTCAAATGAAAGATCCTGATATTGTGATTCAGTATTAACAATAGTCGGATAGCCATTATTGAGAATGTTGAACAATTCAGCTTCTCTTTTTGGATATTTCTTTAAACTGACTTTACTTGAGCCTATTCTAATATACCTTGTATCGTCAAAGGCTGTAGGAACGTCCCTAGCTGAGGGTATCGTTAAGACCACCGCTCGCTTTCCGTTGATTGTTGTTTCCTGAAATGTAAAATTTACTTCCGGTGATAGAAGTCTTGTAAGATAATGCTGTAGTGGTTCACCTTTGACTTCTCTCTGATAATCGAAATTTGTACCCTCTATTTCATGGGTATCATTATTGACCCCCCAAACGAAATATCCACATTCTTTCTGTTTCATGACAGCGGCATTGGAAATAGCTGAAATATATTCACCAAGCTCTTTCGCATTGAACCAATTGGTTTTAAACTCGAACCACTCCTCTTCGGAAGTATATTTCACTAATTTAGAAATAATGTTATTTATATTCTCCATTTTTATCACCCATATTATTATAACACAATGTGGGGGATAATGTGGGGGATATTTCATATTTCCCATCATCTTTTTCCGAAGCCTAAGGAGCCCCTTTTCAAGCCATATCTATCGGAAATCTACTTAATGAAAAAATGTGTCAAGGGGGAAAGCTATATAAAAAAGCCCCGAAGAACTTCGGGGTAATCAAACTTCGAGACTTTCGCACCGCAAACGGGAATTATTTAAACTACGATATTAAATCATACTCTTCATCTCTTTTGGTTTAGTAGTGAAGCAACACGCTCAACAGGAAATCTATCCTCTATATCGACCACCTCAAACAAATGAGGAAGCGTTTCTTCTCCGATGATATCGAGCAACTCAGGTACTGCTCTTCTATCGACCATAATTGTTCCATGACCGGCCCAGTGTCGATTGCTTTCTCTCTTTTTTACCCCGGATATCCAATAATCTTCGTTGGTTTCGAGATCATGATAATTACCGGAGGGACTGTTCCAACGTTGAAAAGCATGGTCGTTAAAATAAATAGTTTTCCCGCTTTTCGACGTCATTACATATCCGATCCAAGCTGGACCATCATCTGCATAACCTGTTTTCAGTTCTATGTACATCAAATCATAGACCATGATCAATCACCACCTTGTACAGATAATACAATAATCAAATTCTTTTGTATCTATATGCTGTTCAAATAACTTCTTCTTAAATTCTGCAGTATTCATATTTTTAATATACCTCTAAAACAGCGTGTAACCCTCTCCCATGAACTGGCTATACCTTTGTAACTGTTTTATTCCATCCCTAATACCCCTTTAATTAAACGGTTTTAATTCATAAATAATCTTACTACTAGTGTCATCTAAAAAGTCTAAACGACTACCACCTATCTCGGCATAAGTCGGCATATCTCGGCATCGCAATGGTGTACTTTTTGGTGTACTTGGTGTAGCAAAGCTTTCTTTAGCCCACTAATACTTTTCCATACCACTCCAACCCGCGATAAACAGTGCAAAAATAGGGGCTGTAAAAAATTGCTCTTTGTAATAACTGTAGCTGAATTGCAATTTGTTAGTCTTTTCACTCATTGTATAAATAACCTCTTTCAGGCTCACAAAACTATGTATTCATTATAATCCATCTCAAGATGTCTAACGGCTCAAACAATACAATACGTTTGCCTCTAGACCAGCTAATAATGTCGGTATATCTATTTCACTAAGTTTCAGTTTTATTTCCCTTTTATTCTGCTTGCCCGTCCATGTTTTACATATGTTTATTTGTATAAATCCAGGAAGCTTAGAAAAATCGCTGATCATATTACTGAGTTCAATGATCATCGAATCGTTTGGGTCGTGTCTGCCGACAGGACTGTCGCAGTCACACATCCAATCGGTAA
>CAZTHD010000150.1:0-4510 GCA_964613315.1 uncultured Oscillospiraceae bacterium
TCTTGAACTCGAAACTTTGGACGAGACAGAATTCGAAGCCATTTTCACCGGCAGCAAGACAGCAGGCGAAATAGCAGAAGAAAACGGACTCAAGGCAAAAGTCAGAAAAGAGAAAGAAGACAAGGAAGCCGAAGAGCGCAAGAAAAGAGAAGAAGAAGAGGCTGCCGCCGCAAAGGAAGACGAGATAAATGAAGCTCTCAAATCGGGCAAGCGGGTCGCTTTCATAGATAAGAAAGGCAACTTTGAGATCCTAAAGGAGATGACCGAAGAATTCATGGGCACTCCTGAAGATCTCGAGGATGATTTCGATAAAAAAGAAAAGAAATTCAGGAACTTTGAAGACGATGCTCCTGAAGAAGACGAGGAAAGGGAGGATAAATAGAAATGGCTGAGAATTTTTCCAACAGTTTTCTTGTAAACACTATCTACTACCTTCTGAATTTTGAAAAGTATGCAAACTTTCAAGATGCAGTGAGGCAGGCAGCGATAAACAACAACTTCCAGATAGTGCTCTTCAGCAGCGATTTCAACACGATCTTTTCCGTAGAGACCCGTCATCAGACCACTATCGAAGACGCAGTCCACGCCCGCATCGAGCAGGGCCCGGACAGCGAGACCGTAGGAGCCAGAGTCGACGTCAACGGCGTGGTGACCTACTGGGGGCCTGTCAACATCGACAACAAGCGCTACTATATGATGCTTGTAGACAATGAGAACACCTACAGCCAGGACGACATAGCAAAGCTTGCCGAGATCATACAGCTGGCCATAGGTATGTGGAACTACGTTCCTGAAAGAGATGCAACCGCCGAGCTCATAAGGGCGGTCAGAAGAGGTAACAGAAGCCTCGTCAACGCTCTCCTCGAAGAGATAGGCATAGCCGAAAGAGAACTTGAAGGGGTTTTCTACATCCCCGGCTTCAAAAAGGACGACGCCATAAAGGTCTTCACCGATTTTGAAGAAAAATACAACTTAAGACTTCTCAAGCTCTTTGAGCAGGATGAAGTCGCAGGTATTATACTCAGCGAGCCCAAGCAAAAAGTCTGCGAATACGATGAGTGGAACGAACTTACAAGAGACCTCTACAAGATGGGCGTGAGAAACGTCTTTGCCCTTCAGCACGTGAGCGGAACAGACGGCATATGCAACGCTTTCCATTCCATAAACGAGACTTTAGGATTCGTTAACTACATCTTCCCAAGGAAGAGACTTTTCAGCAAGTACGAACTGTCCTTTGTCGGCAACTGCGTATCCATAGCCTTTGCAGGAGGCGCCAACAAGAGGAATTATCTCGATCTTGTGAAGCCTTTCAGAAAGACTCCGGACAAGAAGATGAGAGAGCTCGAGGAGACTCTCGGTGTATTCATGCTGGATGCAGGTCTTTCAACGGCAAGAGCAGCAAGGATAATGGGCGTACACAGCAATACCATACAGTACAGATTAAAGAGGATAAGAGAGATCCTGGGTGTCGATATAACGGCAACTACTATAGTTCCGGGACTCATGACCGCAATGGCCATCCTCAGAATAGAAAAAGATGCTCTCAACCACTGAAACGGAGTTCCTCGGCCTAAAGCTTAAAAGCAGGATGATCCTGGCTCCCCTTGCAGGAGTGTCGGGCAGTTCATATAGGTACCTTGCTTATAGGGAGGGAGCAGCTCTCTCTTACACGGAGATGATCTCCGCAAAAGGACTTTACTACAAAAGTTCCGGTACTGCGGAGCTATTCAGGATAGGCCCGGGCGAAGGCCCTGTAGGACTTCAGCTTTTCGGCAGCGAGCCGGAGATGATAGACTATGCGGTAAGGACCCTTGCAGACAATCCCTGCGCTTTCTTCGACATCAATATGGGCTGTCCCGTACCGAAAGTGGTCAAAAGCCATGAGGGAAGCGCTCTTCTGGCTGAACCGGATCTTGCGGCAAGACTCGTGGAAGCTGCAGTTAAGGCTTCCAACGAGACTTCCGGAAAACCCGTCACCATAAAGATGAGGATAGGTTTCGGAGATGCTAAAGACTACGTGTCCTTTGCAAAAAAGATGGAATCGGCAGGAGCATCAGCTATAGCCGTTCACGGAAGGACCAGAGAGCAGTATTACAGCGGCAAAGCCGACTGGGATGCTGTACGAAAGGTGAAGGAAGCCGTAGGCATTCCCGTGATAGGCAACGGAGACGTAAGGAGCATCAAGGACGCAGACGAGATGATAGAAAAGACCGGCTGCGATCTGGTCATGGTAGGCAGAGCCTCCATGGGAGACCCATGGCTTTTCAGAGGAGATAAGAAAGAGCTCTTCGACGCATCTTTGATGGATGAGCACTTTGAGCTTCTCCTTATTGAAAAGGGAGAAAAGAGGGCCTGCTTTGAGATGAGAAAGTACTTTGCCTGGTATACGAAGGGCATGAAAGGAGCAGCCCAGCTGCGTCAGACAGTAAACTCGGCAACGACGCCGGAAGAGATAAAAGAATTGATAAAAAAAGCCAAAGAGCTATAAAGGAGTATGAAAAATGGCAGAAGAAGTATTACTTACACAGGAAGGTTATGACAAACTTGTAGAAGAACACGAATACCTCATAACAGTAAGAAGACCGGAAGTATCCGAACACTTAAAGGAAGCAAAATCCTACGGAGACCTTTCCGAAAACGCTGAATACGATGCGGCAAAGAACGAGCAGGTCGAAGTCGAAGAGCGTATTGCTAAGCTCGAGGCTATGATCCACAATGCCAAGGTCGTTTCCGAAGATGAGATCTCAGGCGATACTGTCAACCTCGGACTTACGGTCAAATTAAAGGATCTCAAGACAAAGGAAGTCTTTACTTATACCATAGTGGGCGTCAACATGGCAGATCCTCTCAATGATAAGATCTCCAATGAAAGCCCGGTCGGCAAAGCTCTCATAGGAAAGAAAAAGGGAGACAAGGTCGAGATCACCATCGAGACCAAAGAAGGAACGGACAATATGATCCTTCACTATCAGATCATGGGTATCAGCAAGGAGTAATCATGGCAGAAGAACTGAACATTTCCGAACAGTCTCAGATCAGAAGAGACAAGCTTGCGGCTTTGCAGGCAGAGGGCAAGGATCCTTATGCCATAACCAAGTTCGCACAGGATGCTTATTCATCATGGCTCAAGGAGCACTACGATCATCTCGATCCGGAAGAGCACAGCGGTAAATTCCATAAGGTAGCCGGAAGGGTCATCTCCAAGAGGGTCATGGGAAAGGCAAGTTTTGCCCACCTCCGCGATCAGGAAGGTGACATCCAGCTCTACGTTACAAGGGACAATCTCGGAGAAGAGGAATACGCATCCTTCAAGAAAATGATAGATATAGGGGATATCATCGGATGCAACGGTGAGGTTTTCAAGACTAAGACCGGAGAGCTCTCCGTTCGCGTGACAGAGCTCACCCTTCTTTCAAAGGCTCTCAATCCGCTTCCCGAAAAGTTCCACGGTCTTACAGATCAGGAACTTCGCTATCGTCAGCGCTACGTAGATCTCATAGTAAACCCGGAAGTAAAGGATACATTCAAGAAGAGAAGCGCTATACTTGCAGAGATCAGGGACTTCCTTGACGAGAGGGGATATCTCGAAGTCGAGACTCCGATACTGACTCCATTTGAGATCGGAGCCAGCGCAAGGCCCTTTACCACCCATCACAATACCCTCGACATGGATATGGTCCTTCGTATCGAAACGGAGCTCTACCTTAAAAGACTCATAGTCGGCGGTATAGATAGGGTCTATGAAATAGGACGTATCTTCAGAAACGAGGGTATGGATACAAGACATAATCCGGAATTCACTTCCATAGAGCTTTACCAGGCATACACTGATTTTGAGGGGATGATGGATCTGGTTGAAGATCTCTTCAAAGATCTTGCAGACAAGATCTGCGGGACCAGAGTCATACCCTACGGAGACCAGACCATCGATTTCAACAAGTGGCGTAGGATGACCATGAAGGAAGCTGTAAAAGAATATTCCGGAGTGGACTTTGACGATTGGAAGACGGACGAAGACGCCATCGCAGCAGCAAAGGCTCACAACGTCGAGCTTCCGGAGATAAAGACAAAGGGCAATATTCTGGCTGAGTTCTTCGACGCTTTCGTAGAAGAGCACCTTATCCAGCCCACCTTTATATATGATTACCCGGTGGACAATTCACCTCTTGCCAAGAGGAAGCCGTCCGATCCCGACTTCACAGAGCGTTTTGAGTTTTTTATAAACGCAATGGAATTCGGTAATGCATTCTCGGAACTCAATAATCCCATAGACCAGCGCGAGAGATTCGAGCGTCAGGTAAGAGAAAGAAAAGCCCTCGAACCGGATGCAAAGTGCCAGGTAGATTACGATTTCCTCAATGCTCTCGAATACGGAATGCCTCCCACAGGCGGCCTCGGCATAGGTATAGACAGACTCGTTATGCTCCTTACCAACAACCAGAGCATCAGAGACGTCCTTCTATTCCCGACGATGAAACCCTTATAGCCACTTTTTGAAAAAATGGTGTAC
>CAZTHD010000151.1:0-4478 GCA_964613315.1 uncultured Oscillospiraceae bacterium
CTGCCATGGCGCAGAGAGTCTTCTTTTTTATACCACCTATTATGGTGAGGGATAATACCGTGATATACAGACAGACAATGAATGAAGTTATGAGAGTCGGGGCTCCCTTAAGGAGCGCCGGTATGAGTATGAAGAAAAGGCAAAGCACGGTGACGAAAAGAGCTACCAAAGACTTTGCTCCCGTACCCCTTCCCACAAGGACCGTGGCAAGAATGAAGAGGATGAGCACTGCCGCTACGGGATAGAACCTGTTGTATTCGAATACGGAAGCGGTCACTTCCCCGGTGCCGTAGGTGGAGATGGACAATATCACCGAATCGCCTTTTTTGAGAGGAGATCCATAAAGAGGTCCCACGTAATTGTAAGCCTTCATGGATTTTCCTTTGTACTGTCCCGTCTTGACCTCGGCTATGAGCATCTGCTCTCCGCGGTAAGCGCCGTCCGAAACGGGATCTGCTTCGGTATTGTCTGAAAGTATCTCTGTCACGACGGCTCTTTCATATTCCGAATAGTCTTTGGGCTTTTCCGATGAAACAGGCTTTGTCCTCAAAAAAAAGATGCAAGCGATCCCTATTGCAAGCAGCGCGATCAGCGCACAGATCGTAAGCATCCTTCCTCTGGAAGTTCCTATTTTCTTTTCAGATCGTTTGGTTCCCATCAGATAAATCTCAAGCCAAAACTATACTAAAAATCCAATAACGATTATATCACATCAAAAGGGCTGCCTCCATCATAAAAGATGAAAGCAGCCCTTTTTGAACTAACTTTTTTCTTTATTTGTAACTGTGTAGTCCCGAAAGAAGAGTGTTGACCCCTATATAGGTGAATATGACGCAAACAAAGCCAAGAGCTGCGAAAAGAGCAGCCTTCTTCCCTGTCATCCCCTTCCTTATCCTGAGGTGAAGGAATATGGCGTATATGATCCAGGTAATGAGGCTCCATGTCTCCTTAGGATCCCAGCTCCAGTAACTTCCCCAGGCGTTGTTTGCCCAGATGGCGCCTGTTATCATGCAAAGGGTAAGGAACAAAAAGCCGAGAGCCACAGCCCTGTAGATTATGAGATCGAGAGTCTTTTCTTCAGGCACCGTCTTTGCAAGAGCTCCGTGGAATCTGTCTTTCAGAAGAAATACCATAGCCACACCGAATGCCACGCCGAAAGCCCCGTAAGCTATTATGGCCATGAAAACGTGAAAACCGAGCCAGTTGCTCTGAAGAGCCGGCATGAGATTTTTGATCTCCCTGCTCTGAAGAGACGCATATCCTATGACGAGGAATATCACAGGAGCGACAAACGCTCCGAGAGCGTCGAATTTGAACTTCTTTACGAAGATCAGGAAGCACAAAGCTATGCCCCATGCAAAAGCCGATGCGAATTCGTACTGGTTAGTAAGGGGCAGCCTGTGCGCAGCTATACCTCTTACGATTATGCATACCGTATGGACCAGGCATCCGGCCAGCATGACGAAATATGCTGCTTTCGACGACCACTCTTTTTTTACAGCAAGATATATGAAGTACAAAGCAGCGCTGACAAGATAAGCTATGAGCGCAGCCATGAAGGTGATGCTTTCGATCTTAACCATTTTCCTTACTCCTTTTTTCTTCCCAGGGCTTTACGTAAAAGGAAAGGAAAAGCCCAGAAACAAGCACGAGCGACGACACGCCGACCAGCCATGCGCAGGGGTCTGATTTTGCGACTACGAGAGTATATTGGCAGGGGTCGTACATCCTGAATGCGTAATTGTGCACCTCTATCAGTTCATCAGGAGCCGCGAAATCGATGCTCATGAGAGAACCGTCGTAATATATCCCGTATAGATAGATCGGGTTATTGAGAAGCGGCGTTTTGCTGTAATAATTTCGGTCTTCGTCTATATCGAAATCCGGATACAGATGGCTGAACATCAGTACCAGAGATCTTAAGTCATCGGGATAGGTATATTCTCCGGCGCACAAAAGATCCGTCTTTACAACTTCACCGTCCTTTAGTATATCCACGTAGGTAGCCCAGCCGGTGCTATCCTGATAAAAGTTGTACTTAAAGGCTTTGAAAGGATGGTTGACGGAAGCGTTTCCGCTTAGGTATTCACCCTTTTCATCCGTCACCGTGAGCCCCGCAACGTATTGTTCTACGGTAAAATCATCTCTCAGCTCAACGTCGAAGCTGTCGATGGTAACGCTGAGGCCACTGTTTCCGAGTTCCTGGGTGCTTCCGGGTATACCGTAAAGCTCCAATTCCTTTGAAGTGATCTGGCTCAGAGTGAAGCTGATTATGAGGAGCAGGAAGCCAAGATGCGTCACCCAGCTTCCCCATACGCTCAGTCTCCGTGTGCTCTTCCATGCCCTTACTACGCCTTTTATCCTCGAGATGCTGCAGAGGATCAGGTTGAAGCAAAGAAGACCTGTTATAAGTATGAACCACCATGAAGTGAACACATGGTTCAGTGAAAGAGACAGAAGTATATTACCCTTGGCCGCGCCGTAAGTGTCGTAATAGACGTGAAGGGGCTGGTTTTGAGGTACTATGCTCCCCGCTATGCAGCCAAGTATCATAAGACCGAGCAATATAAAACTGAACGGCATGCCTTTCAGAAAACTAAATATCCTCCTGCCCATGCCGTTCTGTGTTTTTTCTTCTTTATCTTTTCTATTATCTATATCCGCCATTATTTGAGAAGTTCAAGAGCCTGGTTTGCAAGCTTTTCCGCCTTGTTTAAGCAGTTGAGGGAAAGTGTGCTGTTGTGGGCTCCTTCGCTGTTTTCCACGTAGACGAAATCCCAGTAGAACTGGGCGTCTCTGTCAAGCTTCTTTGCCTGCTCCAGAGTATCTTTGGACAGCTTCCCTTCAGAGACTGCAGCTGCCAGTTTTTCGTTGAGGGTCACCAGGAGCTTCCCGACCTTTTGCTCTTTTTCAGTCACTTCGCTCTGTATGGATTTGACCATCCTTGCCAGGTCTGCATGGCACTGGCTGCAGGTGTTTTTGAGGAGCTCAGGGTTGTCGAGAGGACTTGTAAGGAGATGGTTCGCATAAGGATCTCCCTTCTTTCCGTAGGCGACTCCCATGTGGCAGTCTGCACAGTTGTAAGTTCCCTTATGTACGCTTCCGGCGCCGTAGTAAGTCTCGAACTCCGGATGCTGGACCTTTATCATTCCTACTCCTGTGTTGGAGTTTGTGAAGTCCACGAATCCCATCTCGTTGTAATATGCAAGTATGGAATCGGGATCGAAATTATCGAGGCTGTCATAGGGCGTGAGAGTAGCTTTTGTGACAGGATCGAAATAGTATTCTATATGGCACTGGGCGCAGCTTACGGATGCAGCGTCCACCTTTCCCGAGGCAACATCGTCGCCCATGGCGCTGAGCATATAGTCATGGGTTATGACCATGGTGCCCGGTGTATTTCCGTGGCAGTTATAGCAGCTCACAGGCTCGCTCACCTTGGCATACATCTCGTCAAAACTGACGCTGTAGGCTTCCGTTCCCATCTTGTTCACCATTGCAGTGAAATCGGGAGTCTTGCAAGTGAGGCAGTTGGCCAGTTTATGAGGCCTTGTAGTCTCCGCTATATCGTCTAAAGTATAGTTATGACCTATGGCTTCCGTATAATCGAAGGCGAAACCTATGCCGTCGTAAAGAGTCTTGATCATGGAATCGTCATCCACGTAAGAAGCTCTGACGCCGCCGTGGCCTGTGTTTTCTTCGTTTGCAAGCCAGCTTCTGTAAATATCCCCGTAGTACTTAGACCACTCTTCGGCGGATATGACCCCGCTGGGTCTTTCCGTAGTTACGCTTGGGACCTCCGGAACTTTTATCTCTGCGATGCTTCCGACCTTTTTGCTGTCGAACATCATTTCCTTAGCGGTACCGGCCATACTGATGACGCATACGACTACGAGAGCAGCGCCTATGATCCACATAAGCGCATCACGTGTTTTCTTGTTCATGATAAAACCTCTGACATACTAAACTCAGCCCATAAAGAGCTAAGATGATTTTAACATTGAATGATCGCTTTGGCAACAATGTGAAGGGCTTCTTTCATAACAAATCCGATGGTCTCTTTTTTGATTTTCATAATAGGGTAGAGTGAGAGTTATCCTCTCACCCTCCCATTGCACCGTACGTACCGGTCAGGTATACGGCGCTACATCAACGCAGAATCAAGCATTAACTCAGATAATACGCCAAAGGATCGACCAATCCCGGTCGGTCTTTTGTTTTACGGCCAAGCAGATTCGGGGTTATCGCAAAATTCACAACATAGTGCGCAGCTTTCTTGTACCAGCCTTTGCGGTTATTGGCTGCGATGAATATTTCCTCTTCGGTGAAGTTGCATCCTACTATTCGGTTCAGCTTTTGAAGGTTCCTGTAGATGGTCTTCGGCTTCTTCCACTGTTTGAGTATCACGACTCTCACCTTATGTATGAGCCATGGTCCGTATTGTTCTAGGAATCCCTTCATAGTGAGGTTTAGTGGGG
>CAZTHD010000152.1:0-4474 GCA_964613315.1 uncultured Oscillospiraceae bacterium
ACCACCTCGCCTTCTGCGTCATAAACGACGTATCTGTATCCTACGCTGTTTCTGATCTGGGAATATGCAGCTCCCTCAAGGACCGTTCTGCTGTTTATAGCATTACGCTCCGATCTGTACTCGGTATCGCTGGCAACAGGGTTGCCTCCGAGTATATACTTCTGAGCCAGAGTCGCATGTGTTCCTGTGAAGTACTGTGAATTGAGAACGTCTTTTCCGAGAGGCGCCGCCATATACGGATAGCGCTGTTCAAGTCCGTATTCATATTCGATAGCACTTCCGACGTCTATAAAGGAAGGCTCTGTCCAGTTGCCGTAGTAACCAATGACGGGGATGGAAAGCTCAACGCCTTCTGCTCCGTCTTCAGTCTGGCTTTCCTTTGCGAAGATATATCCTTCTACGTAAGCTCCGTTGTCATCATAATCTACAAGTTCCGGAATGGAGACTTCAAGTCTGACTGTGGCTTCTGCCATGCCGTCTACTGCTATCTGTACCGGCAGAGCATGCGGCTCCTCATTTGCAAGTTCAAGTGCAAGGTATGCGTCGCGGGACGTGATCTCTCCGTCGCCGTCAAAGTCTGCTTTGTCTGCAACGAATACCTGGTTGTTTTCCGGTCCTGCGATATGATCGAGTATGGCCTGAGCATCGTTTTCGTCGAAATATCCGTCGGCATTCACATCATATTCAAGTTTTTCAGGATATGGATCGAACTGCGTTCCGTTCAGATACCATGTGCTGACTGCGCCAAGAGGTGCTGTCCAGGTATCGAGGTAAGTAGATACGACCGGCGTACCGTCTTCATTGAGAATGTTGTTTCCTGCTTCGTCTAAGGTGTAGTAAGCGAATATATCCTGAGTGAAGAAATCTGCATCGAGATCGTAAACTATCCTGTCGTCAGATATATTGAGGAGCCTGAACTCAACAGAATATGATCCTATTCTGCCGGGGTCATCTCCGAGCTCTGCTTTGACCTTGCCGTCAGCTGCATCGTCGGAAATGTCTTTTCTGACTTCTCCGCCTACAGCTGTGCTGTTCATAAGGATGAGAGTCCTTGAATTGACGGCAGCCTCGAGATTTGCAAGGCCTGAACCCTGTTTCATGACGCTGTAATAGCTGCCGGAATCTCCTTCGATAAGAGGTGTCGCTGTGGACATGAGAAGGCTCTGGAGAGCCTGCCTCTGGCTGAGTCCCATTGCCGCTGTTCTTTCGGCAAATCCGCTCTCTCTATAGTACTGTGCCATCGTGCCAACGATACCGGCCATCTGAGGGGATGCCATGGAGGTACCGGACATGTTCTCATACTGATCGTGTCCGCCGGTCATGCCGGAGGATGTCCTTGCAAGACCGTTGACAGCATAGATGTTTCCTCCGGGAGCCGTGATCTCGGGCTTAAGATCCAGAGATTCCGGAACTCCGAAGCTGGAGAAACTGCTCATCGTATAGTAGTCACTGTTATAGGTGGTAGTTCCCATAGTATTGCCAACGGTGATCGATCCTGTGTAATAGGTGAAGGATTGACCGGAACCTGCGAAATCGTGAGCTTCGGAGCCGTTCTTAAGGAGCTCTCCGTCAGCCTGTGTAATGGAAACTACAGGTGCGCCACCAACGTAATCCGTCAGGTTCATGCTGATGGTACCGGGCTGGTTGTTGGCTATGATAACACCGACTGCACCCTGAGCTTTTGCTGCGTTGGCCTTTGCGAAGAAGGAAGACGTACCTCTGTTGCAGACAGCGATCTTTCCTTTTACTGCTTCGCTTCCAAGAGCGAGGAACTGGTCGCCCGCTTTGCCTACGTGAGTGTTATCGTCTACTCCGGGGCCGTCTATGTATACGAATTCATAGGTTCCTGCGATACTGGTCATCGGTGGATTTCCGTAACCCGACGTCTCCGTATAGAAGATGAGATCGTTCCCGAACTCGAAATATGCGCCTGTGAATCCGTCGTTATCTACGGATGCTACGGACATCGTACTTTCGTAAGTAGCGGGAGATCCGCCGGTTGCGAGGTTAGCGGCATCGCTGTAAAGATATCCGGTAACAGTCTCGTCTGCCCAGGATCCGTTGTTTCCTGCGGAGTTGCACCAGATGATATTGACGTCCTTAAGGCCGTCGATGATCTCCTGGTAGGTCGAATTGTAAGTGAAGCCCTTGGATGCGGAACCGAGTGAAAGGTTCACGGAATCAGCTCCGAGGACTATGGCGTCTTCGATGGCGGAGAAATAGTCGGAGTCATAAGCTCCGCCGCCCTTACCGAAGACTTTCATGATGAGAAGCTGAGCATCAGGAGCATTGCCCTGTGTGCGTACTTCTGTTATCGCGTTCTTGAACGTGATGCTTCCGTCATCGGAGGTCCTGTATATGAACCTGTTGGCGGCAGCGATACTTGCAACGTGAGATCCGTGCTCTCCCTGGGTATCGTTGACGTGCTCGATGTCAAAGCCTCTGTCCACATAGTTGAAACCATAGGGGACCTTTGCGTTGAAATAAGCATTTTCGGGACCGCCGCTGGTCTTCTGCGATGCGTTGAGGGAAGGCCAGAACTTGCTGACGTCAGAGGCTGTGAGAAGATCTACATCTCTTCCTGCAGCTCTGTCCTGCATGATAGCGACTTCGAAAGCGACCGGATCGAAAGACTGATGGTGGTAGTCAAGGCCTGTATCTACTATGGCGACCTTGCTTCCTGCACCGTTGTATCCGGCTGCCCATGCATACTGAGCGTTGGTCATTCCGGTAGCTACGGACATATTGGGTTCGTCCGAAGCATCGGCTTCCTGAGGCTCGTATCTGGTTTCGATAACTACGTCTTTTACGCCTACGATATCCCTGATCTGGGCTATCTTCTCAGCCGGAACGTTTGCAGAGATGATGTTGGCTGCAAGGGTGAGGTTCCAAACGACGTCAAGGGATGCTCTTCCCAGGACCTCTCTGGAGATCTTTGCTGCCATTTCGTCCTGCGTATTCTTCAGGGACTGGCGGTAATCGACTGCTGCGGGATCAAGAGCGACGCCCTGAGCGGAATATCCTTTTTCCAGTGTGGAAGGTGCATCCAGAACGATGGATACACGAACATCACCGGTAAGGACTTCCGAAACTTCCTCCTGTCCTTTCACGGTCTTGAGTTTATCAGTCATTCTCTGAGTGTTGTTCTCGATGACTTCCCAGCTTAAGGGTGATGGTTCCGTTTCGCCTTCCTGAGCAAAAACACTCACGGGAGCGAAGGAGAGGACCATGACCAAAGCCAGCAATAAACTCATGATTTTCTTGAGTTTTTTCATGTTCATTCCTCTTTCTCTATTTGAATTAAGTGAAAGTATAAAAAACGGCTTATATTCACATATTTTACTATTCCGCTGTTACTCTTGCAAGATTTTTGTTGGCTTTTACTGTCAAAAATATTGAATGTTTTTTGTGCCTTTACAACAAAGCATGTTCAACGCTGAAACGCATGTATCCGTGCCGACCCGAAGGATCAAAAAAAAGACCCGCGCAATGTTGCGCGGGTCTTCACCGACCTTACGGTAGTGATACTGTTCAGTAATTAGTATACCCAGTCAAAAGGTGATTTGCCAAGTTCTGCAGCTTTGATTCCGAGAAAATCGAAGAAATCGAACTCGTCGCTGAAGTCTACGTCTCCTGCGAAGAGCTGAAGCGCTGTGATCTCGTCATCAGGATAAAGATCCATGGACTTTGCCGTGACCACGTCGAAGAAGTCGAACTCTCCGGAAAGATCGACGTCGCCCATTACCACGAGGTCAACTTCCGTGACGGAAGGATCCGTTACTGTGAACGTGTATGCATCGCCGTCCTGTACAGCCTCGACATATACGTAGCTGCCACCTTCGAGATAACCGACCTTGCAGGGAACGGCGCTTGTTACAGTCACTTTGTTTCCATCAACTGTATACGTTGCTGTTCCTTCTGTGTGATCGTTTACCGTGATGCCGGAAGGCTCGTTGTTTGTTCCGTTGATTATAACGTCATCTATGTTCAGTCTGAACATGTCCGTTACGTTGTAATGACGGAATGCGATATACACTGTCTGACCTGCGTATTCGGAAAGATCTATGGTCCTATTCGTCATCGTGCCTGTCGCAGTGATATCTTCAGTCGCTTTTGTCATGTCGGCTATGTCAGCACTGGGGCCTACGTATACTGCGAAGACTTCCGATGCCCATGACGGATCCTGTCCGCAATAGTAGAATGACAGCTCCGCATCGTTATCGGGAACTTCAACTGCCGGTGTGATAGCCCAGTTGTCCGGCGTCAATGCTGAGCCTGCATAAGATGCTGAAGTCAGCACTCCCATTCCGGAGTTGCTTCTCGCACCAGCGTTCATAAGTCTATACCAGTTATTACCGTCTTCATCGGAATCGACGAAGGTCCAGCCATCAAGGTCAGCTTCCTGTTCGAAATCCCAGATACCGGGATCGGGGATTTCTTCATCTGCTACGCTTGCGATCTCGACGTCGTCAAG
>CAZTHD010000153.1:0-4468 GCA_964613315.1 uncultured Oscillospiraceae bacterium
TCCTGCTGCACCGCAGCAAAATTGTCTATGTCCGCCTTTTTATCGTCTATATACGCATCATATTCGTCTGTATACGATATATATTCCGATGCCCCGTCAAGGGTGAGATAGACCGTGGTGTAATAATCCTGAAGGAAGTTTTCTGCCCTTATGAAGAGCACTATGTCGAGCTCCATGTTGTCAAGATTGCTCGAGCCTAAGGCTTTTGATATATATGCGGGAGATTCAACGAATCCTACTATGGTATACTCGCAGACTGAAAGCTTTTCAGAAAGATCTTCCTTTTCAAGATAGAGGGTGAGCTTGCTTCCCAAAGGATATGCGGAAGGATAGACGCTGGCATAAAGGAGGAGTATCTCGTCTTCCTTTTCGGGCATGCGGCCGCTGACCAGGTTGAACTGGTCTACGTCCCTCCCCATCTCTTCCACTCTTGCAACTGCGCTCCCGCCTCTTTCGCCTCTGCAGTAGCAATCGACCATTTTGGATGCGAATACCCTGTCCACTGAATCCTGCTCTTTAATGGCTCTTACGTCGTCGATGTCAAAACCGTAGGAAGAATAGAGCTGAAGATCCTGGAGATGATACTTGTCGTTGAAGGCGTCTACGCTTTGCTTCATTATGGCTTTTGTGGACATGAGTCCCATCATAAAAGCGACGCCGATCAAAACCATCATGAACAGCGAAAAGAACCTGTTGAAGGTATGCTTTATGAGTCTGAACGTGTCCTTGTGAAACATTTAGTATTCTATATCCTCGATCTTCTTCGGCTGCTCGTTGATCTCCACCGATTCTATGTGTCCGCTCTTTACCCTTATTATCTTCTGGCCCATATCGGCAAGAGCTCCGTTATGGGTGATCATGACAACGGTCATTCCGTGTTCTTTGTTCATGTCCTGAAGAACTTTCAGGACCTGCTTTCCTGTGATATAGTCAAGGGCCCCCGTGGGCTCGTCGCAAAGAAGGAGTTTTGGGTTCTTTGCCACAGCCCTTGCTATGGCTACCCTTTGCTGCTCACCTCCTGAGAGCTGAGACGGAAAATTGTTCATCCTGGATTTGAGGCCTACCATCCCGAGGACCGTCCTTGAATCGAGAGGGTCCTTAGATATCTGAAGGGCAAGGTCAACGTTTTCCTTTGCCGTCAGGTTCTGGACCAGGTTGTAGAATTGGAACACGAAGCCTATGTCGAATCTTCTGTATTCCGTAAGCTGCTTTTCCGAATACCCGGCTATATCCTCGCCGTCTATGATTATCTCTCCGGTGGATGCAGTATCCATGCCCCCTAGGATATTCAGTATGGTGGTCTTTCCTGCACCTGAAGCGCCCAGCACCACCACGAACTCGCCCTTTTCTATTTCAAAAGAAATATCGTCGAGAGCTTTGATCTCGACTTCACCCATCTGATATATTTTCGATACGTTTTTGAACTCTATGAATGCCACTTTTTAATCTCCGAGATATGCTATGAAGTCTGTTGAAAGATTGTTTACGTAAGATCTGAAAAAGACCCTTATCATATTCTTTAAAGAAGACGTACTGACGTCGGCGTTTTTGAATATGTCCCTGATGCCGGAAAAGACTGACACGGCATAGCCGTGAGAGAGTACCTTTATCTGCCTGTCGTATTCATCAAGACCGTAATTGCTCTTTATGATGTGCTCTATGAGGCTTGCGAACCAGTCTGTTATGCTGTCGTTGAGCTTAGAGTGCATCATGAGTATATTGAACTCTATCTTATGCCTTTGATAGATGTCGACGAGCCTGTCCGCAAGGTCGTCGAGGACCTCTATGTATTGGGTCACGGTCAGGTCTATATCCATGTTTTCACTGTTGATGCTGACCGTATTCCGTGACTTTTCCATGACCAGCCTGTTGACTTCTGCGAGGGTCTCTCCCACTATGAAGTTGTTGAGCTCTTCCTTGTTCTTGAAGTAGCGGTAGAGATTTCCGACCGTCATATTGCTGCCCGCGGCAATATCTCTCATGCTGGATCTGTCTATACCCTTCTCAAGGAATTCCTTTTTTGCGGAATCGACTATGCGCTCCCTTACGTCATCTTTTAATGTCTGCATATCAGTAAACCTCTGTTCATTATTAATATACTATGCTAAAAAGCAAAAGTAAACATGCGTTTACAGATGTGAACAAAAAAAACCGGGACTTTTTCAGTCCCGGACAACTCAGGCTGGTTGCTTTAGTTGTTTGCTATGGTGTTCACCATCATAGAAAGCATGAACTTTTTCATGAAAGGATCGTCCATGGGCATCTTGAGGTCTTCCGCCAGTTTATTGAATCCTTCAGGATAATCCTTGTAAATATTCTTTCCCATTTCGTCCTCCTATCTCTTGTTCATATATGACGCTACGAAATCGCATACGGCTTTGAAGTTTTCCGGATCTGCGTCGTTTCTGTAAGATATGAACTTGTTTTCTCCGAATATGAATCCGGGTGTAAGTTCATCGATGAGCTTCTTTGTCCAGTCTAAGCACTCCTGGACCGTGCCGTCGTTGAGCATGGTGGTCTCCATGCCGCCGATGAGGCATACGTTGGGAAGAGATTTTCTGCACTCGAAGATGTCGTCCTGCTCGAGCAGCATCGCAAGAACACCCTGGGGATAATCCCTGAAGTAGTCGTGAAGATGCCTTGCGGCTCCTTCAACGGTGATCCTGTACTGCTTCTTCTTTGATGCGATGGCCCTGATGAGCTTGTCGAGGGGCTCATAATAATATCTCTCAAAGGTCTTTGGACTTAAGATCGTATGGGCGAGCATTATGCTGGAGATATCATAACACGTCTCCGTATCTACGCCTTCTTCAAGTCCTTCGACTTTCTTTATGGTCATGTATATGCCCTTCTGATCCAGGATGTCTACGGCTTCTTTGAGTTCATCGGGGTGCCTTCTGATATCGAGGGACAGTCCCTTTATGCCGCGTATACCTGAGAACATGGTCTCGATGGCAAAGGACGGGAATCCGGTCTGCGGTGAGTTGGCTGCCGGGATACCGTACTCTTCCTTCATCATATTGATCATTCTGGAAGAAAAGCCCGAATATGCGAAATATTCGTCCATGGTCCTCTGGAAGTCCTCAAGTCCCTTGTCGTCCCAATCGGGGAATCTTGCGGGAAGAGTCTTTTCCCAAAGATACTTAGTAGGATCTTTAGCGTATTCGACAAGGTCTTCCGATGGGCAGAGCTGATAAGGCTCTACTCCTACTACGCAGGACTCGTCATCATAGTAATAGTATCCCTTACCGAAGGATTCCATCACCTTGAACGGGTTCCTTGCGCCGTTGTCCATAAGAAGGTCGAACTTGTAGATGTCGCAGAATCTTCTAAGGACTTTTTCCATTACGGCGTAGTCGTTGAAAGCTTCGCTGTACTTGTAACCTGCGTCGATGATCTTCCAGGTTACTGCGCAGTTGAAGTGAGGCGTCCTGTCAGGTACCTTGAAGGCAATGGCGTCTCTGAATAGTTTAGATCTGTACAAGACCTGTTCATGTGCTGTCATATATTTTCTCTCTCCTAAAATAAACAAATGCGTTAAAAAAATGCATCCACGCCTATTGATTATGCGGGATGCATAGATATCTTGTCAAGAAAACTTTTACAAATGTTCAGATTTTGCCGAACATTTATCTGTATCAGTCGACGTCCGTCCTTGCCAATATCTGGGCCGGAGTCTTTCTCATGGTGAAGAAGACAGGCAGCAGTCCGAATATGATGTTGAAAACGTATACTATGGCAAGGGATATGAGCACTATCCTCTGATCGAATACGTACTGGTTCGCAAAGAACTTGTACTGGGTCAGTTTGTGGAGTATGAATCCCATGACCGCAAAGCCCAGGGTGGAAGTGGTGAAGGTTATCACCAGTATCTCTCCGAGGAACATCTTGTACACGTCGAACTTCTTAAGACCTATGGCTCTTAAGGTGCCGACTTCCTTTACTCTTGAAAGGAACGATGATCTGAGCATGAGGAATATCTCCACAAGGGATATACCGAGCACTATAGCAGC
Organism: uncultured Oscillospiraceae bacterium; assembly: GCA_964613315.1. Classification (GTDB taxonomy): domain Bacteria; phylum Bacillota; class Clostridia; order Peptostreptococcales; family Anaerovoracaceae; genus RUG13409. The sequence goes on from CAZTHD010000153.1 coordinate 4,014, forward strand.
GGTTATCATCGTTGTCTTGACGCTGTCCTTTATACCTGCTTTGTAAGTCCTTTCGGCGTCCGCATAGGTATCGATTATCTCCTTGTTCTGCATCTGGAAGAAATTTATGACCTCCTCCTTGTTCTCAGGAACTATGGTCATCTTGCTCGTGGTCGTGAGATACTTCTGCCTGTAGCACTCGTCTGTTACGAATACTCCGTTGTCCTTGGAGCTTGAATAAAAGCCCACTACCCAGAGATTATGTCCGTTGATCTTTCCGGGATACTGTGCCCAGATCCAGTATGTGTAGATATAGTCGTCGGGTATGATGACCTCGTAAAGATCTCTTGGCATCCTGCCGTAGGTGATGTTCAGACTGCCCTTTGCATCACTCACGCCCATTACCTGAGCATTGTTGTTCTCATCAGCATAGGCTCCGCCCTCGTTTCCGTATCTCATGACTATGTCGAAGAGAT
>CAZTHD010000154.1:0-4453 GCA_964613315.1 uncultured Oscillospiraceae bacterium
TATACGGTAGCGGAGGTCCTGACGTACTTTTCGGTCTCCGTTATGACCTGCTGGAAATCATCTACAAAGGAACCGGGCTTGAGGTAGTAGACAGTCTCCTGTGGCTCACCGTTTTCTCCCGTTCCGCTGCTAATTGCGATCTTCTCGTAGGTGACGTTTCCCTCTTCGTCCTTTTCAGGCTGGTCTATGAGGGTGACGGCAGTGCCTCTCGGTACGCTGATATCCTCTGAAAGATCGAGGGTCCTGCTCTTTACTTTACCGAAAATGTTCTTTTCTATCGTTTCTTCGCCGTGATAGAGCTGGATGAAGGATCCATCGGATCTGAGCCATCCGCTTGTCCTGTCCGGTTCGGGAACTTCCTCTTCTCCGCAGGCTGCAAAAGACAGGGCTATTGCAGCAAGTATAAGGAATATGAGTGTTGATTTGACAGTCTTTTTCATTTGATCTCTCCGAAATATATAAGTTTAATAAGTATACACCATTATTCCTTTTCTTTCCACAAAAAAAGAGGGCTCATAAAAAGCCCTCATCATCTTTTACGCTATATCCACCCTTGGGCCTGCATCGCCTTTGCGACTCTTAAGAAGCCCGCGATGTTCGCTCCTGCTACGAGGTCGTACCCAAAGCCGTACTCTTTCGCTGCAGCAGCAGAAGAATCGTGGATGTTTTTCATTATGGTCTCTAGCCTTGCGAATACGTCATCTTTAGAAAATACCGTATGTCCTGCGTTCTGGCTCATCTCTATGGCAGAGCATGCTACTCCGCCTGCGTTGGCAGCCTTTGCAGGACCTATGATCACGCCGTTTTTCTGAAGATACTCAAGGGCATCGGGCGTCGTGGGAAGGTTCGCGCCTTCGCAGTAATATTTGCACCCGCTGGCGACTATCTGTTTTGCGTGCTCGAGGTGTACGTCGTTTTGCGTTGCGCAGGGTATATATAGATCCGCCTTGACTCCCCAGGGCTTTTCTCCCGGGAAGAACTTGGCTTCAGGATACTTCTCCGCATAGGGGCTGCATATGTCTTTGCCGCTTGCCCTGAGCTCAAGGAAGTAATCTACTTTTTCCCCCGTTATACCGCTCTCGTCGAGTATATATCCGTCGGGTCCCGAGAAGGCTATGAGCTTTGCTCCCACCTGCTCTAATTTCTGCGCTGTGCCCCATGCTACGTTTCCGAATCCGGAAATGACGACGGTCTTTCCTTCTATGCTGTCGCCCTGGGCTTTCAGCATGTTCTGGATGAAGAAAACTATGCCGTAACCGGTAGCTTCGGATCTTCCCGCAAGGCCTCCGGTCTCAACGCCTTTGCCTGTCAGGACGCCTGCTTCATATCTACCGGTGATCTTCCTGTACTGGCCGAAGAGATAACCTATCTCTCTGCCGCCTACACCAAGGTCACCAGCAGGAACGTCTATATCTGCACCTATATGCTTGTTAGCCTCAGCCATGAAAGCCTGGCAGAAGCGCATGACTTCCTTGTCTGACTTTCCGTTGGGATTGAAATCAGAACCCCCTTTACCTCCGCCTATGGGAAGGCCCGTAAGAGCATTCTTGAATATCTGCTCAAAGGCAAGGCCTTTTATGATCCCCGGGTATACGTTCGGAGCAAACCTTAAGCCCCCTTTATATGGTCCTAAGGCCCCGTTGAACTGGCATCTGTAGCCTATATTGACCTGAGGATCTCCGTTGTCATCCTCCCAGACGACTCTGAAAGAAACCATGTGCTCAGGCTCAAGGAGCCTTTCAACGATCTTTTCCTTCACCCATTCGGGGTGTTTTTCAAGAACAGGTCCCAGGCTTGAGAGAACGTCGTCGACGCTCTGGATGAACTCGCTCTGTTCAGGGAACTTCTTTTCTATCTGCTCTACGTATTTTTTCATATCGATCGACATAGTATTATCTCCTTTAAACGTTCCACGGACTGATATTCCCGTGCTTTACCTTGAATGCTTTTTTTGCCAGTCTTGCCATGGGCAGGTCATTATCGGAGTCTGAATAAAACTCATCGATGATGCCTGCCATAGGAGCGCCGGCATCGATGCCGCCTCCGTACCTTTCGGTAAACCTCTTGACCTTGGCTTCATTGCTGTTGTTTGGCCCAAGTAATTTACCGGTCTTCTTGTCCACCTGCGAAGCTATGAGGATAACGCCGAGCTCCTTTGCAACGGGCTCCAGCAAAAACTCGGGAGATGCGGATATGATGAGATCGCTGCCTTCCTTTTGGTCCATATACCACTTTTGTATATTCTTTTTGTGTCCCCTCCAAAAGTCCTCTACGGCATCATCGATATCGGGTATCCATGCGAGGAACTTATAAAGGACAGCTTTGAACCTGTCCTTTGTGGAAAGGCCGATGGCCATGCTGATCCCGACCAGTCCCACAGGAAAAACGTGAGGGATCACCCTTGGATACCTTTTCATGCAGTACCTGCAGAAATCGACTGTCGAATCTCCGTCATATATGGTGTTGTCAAAGTCATAAACGTTCATTTTTGTTATTCTATCACAATAATACCGTAAATCAACCGTTTTGTAACACTAAAATCAAGCATATAAAATCATATTCAAGAAAACAACATATAACAGTGTGGATCACCCGACGCAACCTAAAAAAGCAGGACTGAAAGTCCTGCACAGACTGAAGCCGATTTTTTCTTTTGCACTATTAAGAAAGAAGTCTATGAAACGGGGATTCCCAAAACCCTCTTATTCGATGCTTATCAATTGTTTCTGCTTTTTCATCGTTGCTGACTTCATTGACGACCTTGATCTCAAGAGCTCCGTCTTTTAGCTCTACGGTAACATTTTCCTTTTTTACACCGGGCAGTTCAACGTCGAGCTGGTATGCCTTTTCAAGCTGCACCGCATGGGAGCGGAGTCTTCATAACCAGGTAAATGGGGTCTTACCGAGGTCTGCCGCTTTGATCATTATGACGTCAAAGAATCCGAACTCCCCATCGCCGTCTGCATCGGCCGCAAAGAGCTGCTCAGGGGTATATCCACTTTCCGGGTACAGATCCATCGCCTTTGATGTGACCACATCGAAGAAATCAAAGTCTCCTGAAAGATCCGCATCTCCCTTGACGACAAGTATGACCTCGTCGATACCGTCGGGAGCTAAGAAAGTGCACCAGTCACCCGAATAACTAACAATATCACAGGCGACGTATTCACCACCGGAAAGGTATCCCACTTTACATGGAATATCGCTGTAGACCGTGACGCTTTGCCCGTCTATCGTATAATCGACCCCTTCCGTAAAGGCAGATGACGGACAGGGAATCACTTCAATGTCTGCTCCCAGCTATTTTGTGACCTGAACGGCAAAGTAAAAATCGATCGTATATGCATTATTATTAACTTCATAGACAGGGCTGACTTCCTTGTTGTTTGCGTAAAAGTGTTCGACTGCATTACTGCCGCTGCTGTGGTTTGTCGCAAAGAGATATGGGTCTTCAGCTTCAAGTTCGATCCATACGTAGTAGGTTTGACCCATTTGGAATTGTTCACCGTCAAAGTCATAAAGCCTGTCGTCCGAACCCATAATGCACCAAGCACCTGAAGCTAAATAATATTTGGAGGGCTCACCGGATCCGAAGAGATCTCTGTCGTTTACTGCATACGCTCCTGCATAGGGCGTAGGAATGGTAAAGTACACTTCATTAACTTCTCTATATACGTAGACAGTTACTTTTTTGCTGATTGCATCTACCCGGCCATTCGTGTCTCTGAATGTGAGCGTAGTAGTATATTCTCCCGCAGGCTTACCGATGAAGCTGTTTCCGTTCTTAAGTCTCAAAACACAGGTCGCGGTCTGTCCGGGATCTATATATGTAGGACCGTAATTCCAAACTATCTGAAAATCCGTCGTATTGGAAAGAGAAATGCAGTTAGTACTCAGATTCAGTCTTTCCGAACCCGTGTTTTTCACGTTTATGACGATACGGTTCTGGCTGTCAAGATAACCTTCATAAATAACGGGTACATCGATGGCTTCGAACTCCGCCTTGTAGGGATTGGTACCTTCGACATATACCTTCTTGTACACGTTGATATCCCCCGACTCGCTCTTAGAACGCCAGGACACGGCGTCAGCGAGCGCTCCGTTTACCGTAGCCGGAGGCAGACTGCTCGTATCCCAGTAATAACCATCTCTATTTTCTACATTAAACATGAAATAATATGTGTCATAGAGGTTGATCAGTTCATCGCTCTCATTGAGTTTGGTGTACGTGGCCTTTCCGTCCTCATCTATGACAAGATCTTTAATGAGGCAGGTATAATCGGAACTGTAGTCGATAGCGGTTCCCTCTGCTACATCGTTTGTGTCTACGGCTGCGTCCAGAGCCTGCGTTATCTGTCTGCCCGTCATGGTCGTGACGAGGCCGACCTGATTCACATTATATACGACCTTTACGCCGGTTATGGTCTTTGTTGAAGTGACATATACCGTAGCC
>CAZTHD010000155.1:0-4419 GCA_964613315.1 uncultured Oscillospiraceae bacterium
GAACCGAGGTTCAACACCAGTATTTTATACCGTTTATCCATAAGCTCCTCTTTCACAGATCTGACAATCAAGATACAAAAACGTATAGATAATTGTCAAATTTAAACTATAACTTAATGATTATATGGCACATTACCATATTAACATAATTATTTCCGTCTGGGTAGTATACAAATGCATTCTTTCGCAATAAAAATGAGATATTTTTTAGCTTTTTTCACACCCCCTTCAAGACATAAAAAAGCAGGCTCCAAAAACGTGAGCCTGCTGAGATTTTTTCAGCTGAAAAAGCATTTCAGCCCCTCAAGATCGCAAGAGCCTTGAGATATTTTTCGTATCTTTTTCTGTCCTTTTCTCCCAGTTCATCAGGTGAAGTTGCACCGAGCCTTGTGTGATCGCTGTTGTTCGTAAGATCTGCCGTCTTAACTGCGATCGCCAGCTCGTTTCCCGATCTTTTAATTTCCCTTATGCACTCAAGATAGCCTTCTTCGCCAAGGCCGTCTTCGTGGGTAAGGAGACTTACCGCATCGGCCACGTCGTCTCCAAACTCAAGGCGAAGTTTATCAAGCGGATACTCTCTGTCCTCCACTATGTCGTGAAGGAAGGCGACTGTCTTTTCCTTATCCGTATGGACAAGAGAGGCAACTGAGCTTAAATGTCCTTCAAAGTAGTCTACTCCGCTCTTATCGGTGATGCCCTTGAACTCCTCTTTAGCAAGAGACATCGCTTTCTCAAGAAGGACTTTCGGATCTGCACAGCCTGCCAGTATCCTTTGTATATCCTTAAAATCTTTCACGTAATAGTCGACGTATGCGTACATTTCCTCTTTGTATGAAGGGTCCCATTCGGTGAGATGTTCAGTCCAAATGGTGGTCATACCGAGTGCCTTTGCACCCATATGCTCTTTGCTTCCTCCGTCTCCTATGAACACGGACTCTGAAGAAAGTACGCCGAGCCTTTCAAAGGCAAGTTCATATATCTCCTTATCCGGCTTTACCAGCCCTACGTCGCAGGAAAATATGGCATCGTCAAATAAAGGATAAAGAGGTGATTCAGGCCAGCTTGCGTTGTCCGTTATATCGGCGTTGCTTATGATCCCCAGTTTAAAGCCCATAGCCTTCAGAGCTTTAACTGTTTCAAGGACGTCCTCCGGGATATCTGTCATGCACTTTCTCTGCCTCTCCCTGTGGGCAAGCTTCACGGCCTCTCTTTGCTCATCAGTAGGCCTGAAGGGAAGCACCGCCCATATCCTGTCCATGAGCTCATCTTCCGTCTTTATGACGCCAAGGCCTCGGTCTCTTGCAATATCCTCTCTCCAGACGTAGGATGCCCACTCGGACGGACTCATACCCAAAATATCGCTTTCAGTATGCTCAAGGTATACGTGAGGATCTGCGAGGGTATTGAACATATCGAAAAATATCGTTTTCATATCATTTACAATCAAATATCACATCTGAAATAATCATCGGAAAGTCCGTCCTCAAGATCGAGGTGCCTTATGACCGCAACGGTACTCATCACGTCGTCAAGGGCGTTATGAGCTGCATAAGGCTTTTCTTCAAAGTGGTAGAGTGCGTAGTTGAGAGGCCACTGCCTGTCCTGCTGCATCTCCATATCGTCGAACATAAGCTGCGCATCATAGGTATTGGGAAGCCATGACGTATCCATCTCGAAATAAATAAGGTTGTTTTCGAGCATAAGTATATCGTCCGGACCCCATGAAAGAAGAGCGCAGTCTTCACCGCAAAAGGTACGGAAGCTCTTTGCGGCTTCTTCGAAGGAGATGCCGCTCTCGAGATCTTTTTCTGAGATGAGAGTAAGATCCTTAACATGTTTGTTGAGCTTTACGTACTTTACAGGCTTTATGTACACATCAAATGTATCTATCACGTTAGAATCAAGATCGATCTTTGCGGCTCCGATCTGTATTATCTCTCCGGGAAGGCCGGGTATCCTGGTCCTTCCTTCAAGGACCTGATTCCATTCAAGGTCGAATACTACTATATTCATGCTTTCACGGTCTCTTCAGCTCTACTGTATCTATCAATCTTAGGGAGTATTTTTCGACTATCTTCATAGCTCTGGCTATAGTCACGGGATCGAAGACGTCTTCCGGCCTGTGTGCATCGGAGCCTAATATGACCTCGTTGCCTTCCTCTCCTGCCATCTTCCAGAAGCGCTCGTCGGGATAGTTCCTGCCGGTGCGAAGCCCAAGGAGATTGAGTTCTAAAGGAGTACCCGTCTCTTTTGCCGTAAGGCAAAGCTTTCTCATTTCTTTAAGATAGAGATCTTCTTCACCTTCGAAATATACAAGGTCAGGATGAGCAAAGTATGTAAAGATCCCGGTCCTCAATCCTTCTATGCTTTGTGAAACGTATTGTTTGAGCCTTTCTGTGTCACAGAAAGGCCTTCCCGTATATCCGTCTTCTATCTCGTTGAAGAGGAAATGCTGGCCGAGTATCATATATTCCACTCCATTTTCCCTGACAAGTTCAAGAAGCCTTGAAAAGTATTTGGGATAGTACTCTGCCTCCAGCCCTGCGTGGATCTCTATGACATCCTCATACTTCTTTGCGAGGCCCTTTACAGAAGACACGTATTCTCCCAGTTCTTCAGGTTTCATCCTCATAGGTCTGTTCCTGGGACCGTAATCGAAAAAATCATAGGGGGTATGGTCCGAGATCCCCAATATCTTAAGGCCTTTCTTTACGGCCTGCTCTACGTATTCTGACTCATGACCCTCCGCATGTCCGCATCTGTAGGTATGAGTATGATAATTTGCAAACATATTTGCCTTTCTGTGCTTTCCTTATGATCTTGCTCATTTGATATCACTCATGGGGATGAGCCAAAAGATAATCGGTCAATCCCGGAACGAACAAGGTCTTCCTTCCAAGGCCTTTTCTGAAGATGAACGCCGTACCGTCGAATTCGTCGTAGTCAGGGAATGCTGCTTTGAACACGGCTTCTGAATACTCGTTTGCAGGAACGATATAGTCTATCTTCTCATCGCCCTCTCTGATGCCCACCGATGCGAACATGAGATCTACGTCCCTTGTTTTGAAGCCTTCGGGAAGTATCTCCTTCATTCTCAAGGATAATTCCTTTGACATCTCTTCATCTATGGAATTGAGAAGGCCTATTCCAAAGCTCACGCCTCCCGCTTCGTATTCCTTGTAATCGGAAAACAATATCTCCATATCGCTGAAGCCTTCATAGGATAGAGCCTCCCTGTGAAGCTCAGCATATAATGCATCGATATCGTCTACACCCGCTGTCTTTGCAAGGGCCGCTGCAGCCTGCCTGTCAGCCTCTGTCACAGTCGATCCGCTTAAGTTTACCGTATCGGAAAGCACCGCCCCAAGAAGCAGCATGGCAGTTTCTTTATCAGGCTCAAATCCGTAGTTGAGATAGTCAAGCCATATTATTGTCGCCGTCGCTCCTATAGGCCTTGCATCGTAGACCAGCTGCTGGCCCGTTGTAAGACTCCCTATACCGTGATGGTCTATGACGCCGACTATATGCGCATCTTTAAGCCCCTCAGTCGCCTGCAGGTATTCGCTGTGATCCACAAGGAATATATTAAGTCCCGAAGCGTCTTCCAGTACTGCCGGAGCCTCGACTCCCGCACGACTTAATATGTATTTAGTCTCGTTATTTGGAGCTCCGTTAGCGGCAGGAACAGCATCGTATCCGAGGAGCCCGAGAAGCCTTGCGTATGCTATAGCACTGCATATGGTATCGGAATCGGGGGATTTATGTCCAATAACATATATCGGGCCCTCTTCCGTTATCATTCTTTCTATGCTCTGCCTGTTAAGTTCCTGAAGCCTTTCAAGTTTTTTCTTTTCTATATCTGTACCTTTATTCTTTCCGAAAAAGAATCCTCCGGCTGCCGCAAGACATACGGCAAGCAGTGCTGCAAGCAGCCTTAAATACTTTTTCCCTTTGTTATCGTTCATATAAATTCTTTTCACCTTTCTGGCAGATTTTTTATAAGCTTTGCAAGGCCTTCGCCTATGGTTCTGTGTCCCTCTTCAGTCAAGTGCAGGCTGTCTTCTTTGCTTGCCTTTGCGACCTCGGCCGCATTGAAGAAGAGGCAGTTCCTTTCATCTGCGATTCTTTTGTATTCCTTTGGGAATTCTCTGGATCTATCCATGGCCGTAGTGTCGAATTCGAAAGAAAAGAAGGACTTTGATATATCTTCTCCTATCTCTGGAGGACACATGAGTATGACTACGGGAACAGGCAGCTGCTTCTTCTCGCTGAACTCGTAAATAGTATCCACGAGCTTTCCTGCCCCTTCAGCAATCTCTTTTGCAGACGCTCCGTACGAAGTCTTAAGATCGTTAGACCCAAGCATCATGCATACAATATCGACCGGTTTGTGGGTATTGAGACAGGGTTTGAGATACG
>CAZTHD010000156.1:0-4352 GCA_964613315.1 uncultured Oscillospiraceae bacterium
GTGGTTTAACAGTAATTGGCATTTTATCTTTTAAGAATTTGATTTCAATTTTTGCCGACACGCAACGGATTCCGCTTTCTTGGTTGGGCGACCAGTTCAGATGCGACTGAGGCTGAATACCTTCCCGGCGACCATATAGATCTGCAGTCTGATCTTAAACTTTATGCCATTTGGGAGCCTTCATTTTACGTGGTCCCGTATCCGGAAAGCGCATTTAAAGAAGGCGAAGATTTTCGCTTAGATGGATCCATTGTCAGCGTGAAATACGATCTTCCATGTAAACTCGGATACTATTCTGAAGGGAAGTACGTCTCATGTCAGCTTGTATATACTTCTGATGACCGCCATATGTTCGAAGTCCCAAGCGGCATCGGAGAAGTCATATTAGTCGTTAAGGGCGATTCGGATCTTTCCGGAGAATTCGATTTCTTTGATGTGATAACATCTAAAGCTATGGATCTTCACCCTGAAGATCCTTATTCTCCGATGCAGTTTTTTGCAGCCGACGTAGACGATGACGATGAGTTCGGATTCTTCGACGTGATTTTGTCAAAGGCTGCGGATCTTGGTAAAACTGCTTTTAGCTGGTAACAGCTTTTAGGATAATTATGTGAAGGAGAAAAACAAGACCGGGGAATGCTTCATTTCACCGGTAATTGTGATAAAATAAATCATAAGCTTATATGCCGATCGAAATAACAAGGAGGTAGGTATCATGAAAAAGAAACAGTTACTTGCGCTTGTATTGATCTTTGCAATGACGCTGTGTATGGCAGCTTGCGGCAAAGGTGATCCCCCGGCAAAAGAGACCGTTACGGTAACTTTTGATACTGACGGAGGAGATGCTATAGAGTCTCAAACCATTGAAAAAGGCTCTGCAGTAGTAAAACCTGCAACACCTAAGAAAGCAGGATACATTTTTGATAAATGGACCTTGAATGGCAATCCTTATGAATTCGGTACAGCGGTCAATGAGAATATCACACTTAAAGCGATCTGGGTGGACCCGAACAGCAGCGACAGCAGCTCCGGAAGTGGAGAAAGTTCGGGATCTGGTTCTGGTGGCAGTGATGGTTCAGGCTCAGGCGGTGGATCCGGAAGTGGTGGCAGTAGCTCATCTTCAGAGGTGCAGTGCGAAGATCTTTACTGGGTCAATAACTGGTACTGGGTACAGGAAAAGTGCTATGGAGATCCTGAATACGTTGTAAAGCCTGAGAGCCTTAAAGACAAGATCACTTTTACTTCTTCAGATACAAGCATCGCAACAGTCGATGATAAAGGACTGGTATACGGTGTCAAACCCGGCAACGTTACCATAACAATGTAGTGCGGAGACAAAAAAGCAGATCTTCCTCTTGAGGTCAGAGCTGCAAACGGCATATATTTCAGTAAGGAGATCGTATATCTTGACTATAACAGCGGTCAAAGATCATATGCTTCGACTGATATACTCAATTTCAAGAACGATGCGCAGGATAAGTCCATCACTTGGAGCAGCAGCGATCCCGGAAGGCTTTATGTAGATCCGAGCGGTCTTGTTATGGCAAACAAAGTAGGTATCGCAACGATAACGGCTACCGATTCATATGGAAACAAAGCTTCATATTCGATCTTTGCCTATGGCAGCAGCATAAGCGTATGGATCGGCGGAGTGGAAATATCGGTAAACGGCTATACCTTTGAAAAAGGCAAGACCTATGATGTTTCTGTAACTGAAGATACATTTACTTACGAAGGCCTCTCAAAGCAGGTATACATTTCAGACGTGGTCTACCCCAGCGGTTCGGGTTACTTTGTATGGGCTCCGAGTTCTGAGATCTATTACGGTTATCTCACTGTCAAGGAAACAGCTCCGTCGCAGATACATGCACTTTGCTTTACAAATCCAAATGACGGAGTCACGACAGGTACTTTCGCTGTCAGAGTAAAATGATCTATCGATATATGGAGGGAATATGTCGACATTCGGACGGATGGACGGCAGGGACAGGGTCTTTTGCAATATTCGGCGTGATGAAACCTTCCCAGCTGAAAAAAGAAGAGGTCGTTCCGGACGAGGATTTGTATGGATTCTACGATATCCTCAACGGCGCTGATACCCTTCTATATACCTTCACTGCAGCTGACGGATCCGGTGAGATCAAAATATCAAAACCTGTGGGGGTAAGCCGAATAAAAACTATCGAAGACGAATTGGATCCTGCTGTATATGAATTCTACAGCGTATTCCCTGCAGGCACGCTGAAAGAGGGGGGCTCCTACAATGTCACCGTTCAGGCGTATGATCGAAACGGGATGGAAATACAAGGTGCAGGATGCCAAATCGATGTGAATTGATACAATATGGCAGGATATCGGGTCGTCGATATCCTGTTTTTGTTATATAATATACAAAATGTGTACAGGGGATAATTGACATGAACTACAAGGTTATAGATAAAGAAACTTATTACCGCAAGGGAGTATACCGTCACTTTACACAGGACTGCAGATGCTCTGTTTCAATGACGGCAAGGATAGACGTTACGAAACTTGTTTCCTATTCAAAGGAAACGGGAACGAAGTTCTATATCAACTTCCTCTACATACTGTCCAAGGTCCTCAACTTGAGGGATGACTACAGGATGGGATATCTCTGGGAGAAGGACGAGCTCATATGCTACGACGTGATCAATCCGACCCAGTACGTCTTCCATGAGGATACTGAGACATGTAGCCCCGTGTATACGGAATATGATGAGGACTATGCAAAGTTCTATGCGGGGGCCCTTCAGGATATGGAAGAGGCCAAAAAGTCGAGAGAATATATGCTGGATGCGTAAAGCCACCCCAACTGGTTCGATGCGTCATATATATCATGGCTTTCCTATGATTCCATGAACATCGAACTGCCGGACGGATACCTGTTCTTTGCGCCCATAGTCAACTGGGGGAAATACAGGGAAGAAAAAGGAAAGCTCATGATGCCGGTGACCGTACGCCTCAATCATGCCGTGGCGGATGGGTATCTTGTGGCAAAAGTATTCCTTCTTCTGGAGGAAGAGATAAGAACTTTTGTTAAGGGAAAAAGACCATGACACTGCATCCTATACCTCCGGTTTATGACGAGAATTCCGAAGTGCTCATATTGGGCAGCTTCCCTTCGGTGAGATCAAAAGGATAGTGCCAATTATATAAGTCATATAGGAGGAAGAAAAGATGATCAAGATCTACGGAATGCCGACGTGTCCGTATTGCGATTACGTCCATGAGCAGATAAAAGGACGCGAGGATGAATTCGAGTATATAAACATAGGTGAGAATATCAGGAACATGAGTGCCTTCACAAGGCTGAGAGACCAAAGCCCTGTTTTCGATCACTGCAAGGAGATAGGGGACGTAGGAGTTCCTGCTTTTGTGTTCGAGGACGGACGGATCTCTATCGATCCGGCAGATGCCGGTCTCATAGAATTCGGCTCTCCGGCAGCCTGCTCGATAGAAGATCATAAGAACGGAAGAAAAGGGTGCTGATCAACACGGGACAAAGAACGGATATTCCGGCCTTTTATGCCGAGTGGTTTGCAAACCGGCTGAAGGATGGCTTCGTTTGCGGAGCCGGCTCCACGATCCCAAATCACCTTTTCTTATAGGAAACTATATGGACGGAGACGTCATCCACGACGTCCCGCAGGAGTCCTGGATAGATCCTCAGACGAGTCTGATCATTTGAGTTTCGTTATATCAGTCTGTACGTAGACTTATGGAATCTGTTGTTCCCGATTATGAACTTTTTGGGATCGACCTTGTTCGGAAGTTCGGAGGATGAAATGAAATCCTTTCCGACCCTTACGAGCAGCTGCTTTTCTTGTGTTTCGACAAGGAAGTATCCGTCACTGTCGTTCATGTAATCTGCTATCTGTATTATGCCGGGCTGTACTATGAAGTCTACGGTCCTTTCGAGCCAGGTCTGATTTTTTCTCCTTATCAGAGGATAGATCGCCTCAGCATCGGGATACTTTGCAAAGCATGCCGAGTCTTTTTTGTCTCTGCACTTGCCGGACCTGGTATATGAATCAAGATCTATGGCTTCTCTTGTTTCATTGAATGTAAGCCTGCCGTCATCGGCCAGCAGATAATCGATGCTTATATTCAGAAGAGACGCTATGTCCTTCAGGTTTTCTACGTCCGGCATCCCTCTGTCAGATTCCCATTTTGCAACTGCAGATCTGGATACACCCATCTTTTCGGCAAATTCTTCCTGGGTCAGATCGGCTTCTTTTCTTGCTTTTCTCAATTTTTCTCCAAGTGTCATCTTGAGACCTCCTCGTATAATATGTTTTAACTTATGAAATAACGTGTATTTTGATCAGCTT
>CAZTHD010000157.1:0-4319 GCA_964613315.1 uncultured Oscillospiraceae bacterium
CGTTGGTCATATAGCATGCCGCCGCGATTATCTCAAATGCAGGGACGCATCCTGAACCTTCACCAAGACGCATGCCAAGGTCAAGGAAGGGTTCCATCTCAGTATCGATCGCTTTGAGCGCGTACATGTATCCGGGTTCAAAGCTCTTGTGAGATGGGAACATGTAGTGTCCTGCTTCGGGGCAGAGCTTTGCTGCGCAAAGAGCTCCGACTACGGAAATGATACCGTCGATGACTACGGGGATGCGGTGAAGAGCGCAGCCAAGGTAAACTCCGCACATTGCGGCAAGATCGAAGCCTCCCACCTTAGCCAGTACGTCGATGGGGTCGTTTTTGTCGGGCTTTCTCAGTTCGATGGCCTTTTCAAGAACTCTTTTCTTGTTTTCGAAAGCATCATCCGTAAGTCCGCCGCCTCTGCCTGTGACTGTGGGTATATCTAGTCCCGTAAGGACAGACAGCACTGCAGCGCTTGAAGACGTGTTTCCTATACCCATCTCTCCAACGCCTATGATATCTATGTGCTGTTCCTTTGCGTGTTTTGCAAGTTTGGCTCCTATGAGTATGGCTTCCACGCACTGTTCCCTAGTCATGGCATCTTCTTTAAGGAAGTTTTTTGTGCCTTTTGCGATGGGATAGGTGACTATATCTTCGCTTTCGTAGGGGTCTGCTATACCCATATCTACGACCTGTACGTCGTCTCCGAAAGCCTTTGCCATAGCAGACATACCGGTCTTTCTCAATGTCATGTTTACAGCCTGTGCTGCAGTTACGGATCTGGGCGTGCAGGATACGCCTTCTTCGATGATACCGTTGTCTGCGCAAAGGACGATGATCCTTCTTCTGTCAAGGTCGTTTTTGACTTTGCCTGTTATGCCTGCAAGCTGTATGGCTATATCTTCGAGCTTGCCCAGGGACCCCGGTGGTTTTGCAAGTTTTGCCTGTCTTTCCGTTGCTGCTGCAAGTGCTTCCTTATCAAGAGGTTTGATCCCTTCGATGATCTCAAGTATTTCTTTTTCCATTTTCATATTCACTCTTATTACTACTGATCATCCATTACTGGACTTTTTCAATAAATCCGTGCTCAAGGAGCCAGGATGCAGAATCTTCAAGACCGTAGCTTTCAACGCTTGCCGTAAGATCCGGTATGAGGCTGTCAGCCTTCTTTAAAAGTCTGTCATAATCTATTATACCATTGCCGAGGGCGCTGTGGAAATCTCCTGTTCCTGCGATGCCCTTTGACGGACCGTTATTGTTGTGGATATGGAGATGAGAGATGTAGGGTGCGCATTCTTCAAGCCATTCGTCGAGAGTTTTTTCGGGATGTAGATTTGCATGTCCTAAGTCGAAGCACATTTTGAATCTCGGGTCGTCGACGCCCTTTACTATATCCGTGATCAGATAGGGGAGACCTTCCATTACGTTCTCTAAAACTATCTGAGTGTCTCCGGGATGTTCGGCAAGGAACTTTTTCCAGAAGCTTATCTGCTGCGGAATGAACCAGGTGGGGAAGTAAAGAGACTGTATGTAGTTTGCATGCACTACCATCTTCTTGATCCCGTATTTTTGGCAGATCTTATAGCTTTGGTCATACCTTTGTTCAGCTTCTCTGACGACTGCAGGCTCGATGGCATGCGGGAAAAGCTCGTTATATGGGGCGTGCAGCAGAAGATCGTCGTTCGATCTGACATTCTCTTCAAAGAAGTCCATGATCCTTGAGGGGTCGTCGCAATTTTCGGAAATGCAGAACTCTGCAAGTTCCAGCCCGAGACCGTATTTCTTTGCTACTGCTGACGTGGCGTGAACGTAATGGATGACTTCAGTCTTGTTGTTCTCGTCCCATTCATCGATAACGTCTGCGATCGTTGATAAGTAGTACTTCATATTAAATAAATCCTCCGTTCTGTTTATATCCCGTATTTATTTATGACTCTGTCGAATTTTTCTCCGAATGGTTTCCCAATGAGCAGCAGGAATACGACCGTAGATACAGCATAGGAAATGATATACGGTATGGCAGTGATCAGCGCTGCTTTGTATAAAGTCCAAACAAAGCCTTCTTCGTAAAAAAGCACTGTCCAAATATCCATAAAACAGGAGTAAAAGACTCCCGACAGAGCTCCATAGATAGCAAGAAGCACCATGCTCTTTTTAAGGGGCTTTGAAAGAAGGCCTGCCGTCAGCCCTATAAAGCCCCAGGCAAGCATCTGGAAGGGGGTCCAGGGTCCCTGCCCGAAATAGAAATTTGAGATAAGGGCTGTGAGCGTTCCCACCATGAACCCGCATTCGGGACCCATCCATATAGCCGTTACTATCACTATGGCCGTTATGGGTTTGAAGGCGGGAAGAGCAGCGAAAATGAACCTGCCCAGTATGGACAGGGCGGTCATTACCGCGACGATTACCAGTCTTCTCGTACGCACTTTTTTCTTCTCAAAGCGTATAAAGAAGGCCGCTATCGTCAGGAACATTATTATAACTGACCAGCCTATGTAGTTCATTTTTTCTCCTGCAGTCTGCAAATGGATATTGCGTCATCCAATGTCACGCAGTCTGTAAAATATCCTCTCGTCATGCGGTTTATGGCGGTGGTATAGAAGCTGTTTTCCGAGAAGAACTTCTTCGGGGTGTCAACGGAAGTGACTTCACCTCTGAAGAACATAGCGCACCTGTCGGCGATCCTCGCCGCAAATTCCACGTCGTGGGTGACGATGACTATGGTCATGCCATTTTCTTTAAGTTTCTTGAGTACTCCTATGATACCTGTCATAGCATGGGCATCTATTCCTTTAGTCGGTTCGTCAAGGAGCAGGAGTTTCGGTTTCGATGCAAGTACTTTAGCAAGAGCCAAAAGCTGCTGTTCGCCGCCGGAGAGGTCATATGGATGCTTATCCATCAGATGGTCAAGGCTGTATGGAAGACTGGGAAGTATGTCCATTGCTTCCTGAAGCTCTTCTTTTACAGTGTTTCTTAAGAATACGGTCTGCACGTCCTGCGGAAGCAGGGACAGGCATTCGTTGTATAAAGACTGACCTTTGTAATCTTTGATATCCTTTCCGAACACCTTAACGTTTCCGCTATATGGCTCGTAAATACCGCTTGCAATGGAAAGAGTGGTGGTTTTTCCTGAACCGTTTCCTCCGAGTATACAGAAGATCTCGCCCTCATATATTTGTATGACAGTTCCTCTTAAAATATCGTTTCCCTTTTTTTCATACCTGAACCATACATCCTGTATGCTGAGGGCAGGTGAGTCTGAGTGGACATAAGATGAAGCTTTAGGAGCCTGGTTCGAATTATCGAAATTCTTCTCTATCCATCTTCTGCCTTCAAGTACAGTCAAAGGACAGTCGTCTCCGGTATAGAGGGCATTGTACAATTTAACACTTGCAGGCATGGCTTCGAGAAGATCCGGCCTGTTTTCGAGTTTTTTGCATACTTCTCTGGGCTCGTCGTAATGGAGTATCCTTCCTTTTTCCATGACCATTAGTTTGCTGGCCATGGGGACGACTTCTTCAAGTCTGTGCTCCACGATGATTACAGTCAGTCCCATTTCTCTGTTAAGTTTTTGTACTGTGGAAAGGAAATCAGACGATGCTATAGGGTCAAGCTGTGAAGTGGGCTCGTCAAGTATGAGCATCATGGGCTGCATGACCATGATGGCTGCCAGATTGAGAAGCTGTTTCTGTCCTCCTGACAGCTCGTCTACTCCTTTTTCGAACCAGTCTTCAATATCGAAATATGACGCCATTTCGGATACTCTTCTCCTGATGGTGTCCTGAGGTATATTCATGTTTTCAAGACCGAAAGCAAGCTCATGCCAAACCTTGTCTGTGACCAACTGTTGCTCCGGCCTTTGCATTACGTAGCCTATACCTGCAGCGGAAACTGCAGGATCCAGATCGTCCAGCGGGATCCCGCCAAACAGTATTTCTCCGCTTTTTTCACCATAGGGAGTGAGCTCTCTTTTGATCATTTTAAGAAGAGTGGATTTGCCGCAGCCTGTGGGACCGCAAATAGCGACGAAATCACCTTCGTTAACGGAGAAGCTGATGTCGTGGAGCACTTCTTCTTTTCCCAAAGAGTATTTGAAATTCAGATCTTGGACTGTAAGGATCTCCACCTTGCTTCCTCCTTTATCTGCATGTAATCGGGGATGAGACATAAGACGACGAATAAAGAAAAACCTATCCATTTCAGTAGGCTGCTTTCACTCGTGACTATGGAAGGGTACCATTCTATGACGAAATTACCTGTTGTGCCTGCTGCGAAAACTGCTACCAGGAATACAAGAGACGAGCCCAGAAGAATGATATCCTGCTT
>CAZTHD010000158.1:0-4270 GCA_964613315.1 uncultured Oscillospiraceae bacterium
AGCAGATACGGCAGCAAACGCCCTTTTCACCGAATCCGCAGTGCGGTGTCTGGTTTGCTACACGGTCCTGCCAAGTATCAATACCGACCTGGACTGCTGTTTCGTGGAGTCTGGCTGTAGCAGCCTCGAACTCCTCAACAGAAGTCGTTCTGAATTCTTCACTCATAATTGTACTTTCCTCCGTGAATAAAATTTGGACTGTCCGGCCTTTTGGATCCGGACATACGTATATGGCCTCAGGGCATAGGTATCCCCCCACCCGGATAGCCATGAATATTATGCCATATCTTTATAGAAGATATAAGCAAAGGTATTTTACAATAATGCAAATTTTAGTTACAGTAGCAAAATAGCAAAATATGAACGCTAAATTTGTATTTTTCAACAATTATAGGCTTTGATGATGTTTATTTGCAAATATTAGCGATGCAACTTGAACGAACAATAAACAGATCTTTCGAACTATATAGAATAATACAAAATATTATGCATTATTAGGGCATAAAGTGCTTTAATTTCATGGATTTTGTAGTATAATATTCAAAATATAAAAATGAAAGGAATCAAAGACCATGAAACAGGGAATAGTCGTCATCCTGAGCGGTGTAAGTTCTGTAGGTAAAGGGGATATAAGAGACCTGCTTTTAGCAGATAAAGATCTCAAACTTTTTTATTCCGTGTCTGAAACAACGAGGCCTCAGAAAGAAGGAGAAGTAGACGGAGTTGACTACTACTTCATTTCCCATGAAGCTTTCGCAAATTCCGTAAAGAAAAAACAGCTCCTTGAATATACGGAATTCAACGGATATTACTACGGTACACCCAGAGCCCAGGTCGAGCACCTTGTGAACATGGGAAAGAACGTTCTCATAGAAGTCGAAGCCCAGGGCGTCGGAAGCATCAAGATGAACATAGACAGAAGCATCGCTTTCTACGTAGTTCCAAAGACCTTCGAAGACCTTGAGAAGCATATAAACGAGACCTATGCAAACGATCCGGGCTCAATTCAAAGGCGTCTTAGCAAGGCCAAGATGGACCTTGCCGTAGCTCCCCTCTTCAAGCATGTCGTATGCAACGACGATCCTAAGAAAGCATATATGGACATAAAGACCGAAGTGCTCAAAAGGATCGAAGAACTCGATTCTCAGGAAGAAGAGTAAGGATCAAGTCTTTAGAAAGTATCAGTATTCTATGCAACACAAAACCGGGCTTAAAGCCCGGTTTTTCAATTGATCTAAGCTATCAGTATTCCTTCTTCTTGGGTGGCAGTACAGCGATGATGAATATGCTTACAAGCATCAGGAGCATATAAGTGTTGTTAGCGTCCCATGTTGGCGGGGAAAGCGGCGTTTCGGGCTCTTCTTCATCAGCTTCTGTCTTTATGATGATCCTTCCCTGAGGCTGTGCATACTTTTCTGCTGAGATAACTCTTCCAAGTTCCTCTACGACATAGTCTACGACCACTTCGTCAAGAGGGATACCCGTGTCGAACTTATTTGCAGCTGCGGCGAATGCATAGTAGGTGTCTCCGCCTGCTGTAATGAAGTCGTTGGTTATGACTGCATAGGTAGCATCGGGATCGAAGGGCTTACCGTTGATCTCGTTGATCGTGACTCGGTTGATGGTCTTCGGTCCGTAATACGTGGAGCCCGGATAGGTATCATCGTTGGCATCATATGCCTTTGTGGTGTCGATGGTGAACTTCATACCTGCCACCTGCGGGAAGCCGCCTACTGCGGTCGGAGTGCAGAATGTTGAAGCTTCAAGAACTTCGAGGAGTTCAGAACCTTTGACATAGACTACGGCAAGGGTGTTTCCGAAAGGAAGAACTGTCTTGATATCTCTCTTCGTAACATCGCCTACAGCGATCTTATCTCTGATACCGCCTCCGTTGGTTATGGCAAGGATGTTGTCTGCCGGAACATCTATAGCTCCGGGATTTTGAACTGTGAGAGCCCATAGCATAGCGTCGGTGATGAAGTCTCCGTTGTTAGTCTCTTCTGTTCTGTTTCCGGGAGCCTTATTTCCGTTGAGCTCGACTTCAGATGTTGCGAATACTGCGCCGAGAGCATTGTTTACTTTGTCATGGATCTCCTGAGCTAAAGCGGCAACAGTTTCATCGCTTCCTTCTATCTCGGAAACCGGCTTGTTGAAGTTCTCGACTATGGTCTTTGTGGCCTCATCGATGACGATGACGCCGATATTGGCGAATGCAGTTCCCGTTGACTGGATAGGTTCGCCGCCGGGCCCCTCTGTCATGACTGTGTGGGAATGAGCATCGATGACGAAATCGATCCCTTCTACAGCTGCATACATATCCGTGGATCTGTAGGGTTCCGATTCTGCATCTATTCCGAGATGGGCGATCGCGATCACGAGATCTGTATCAAGACCCTTAAGATAGTTGACTTCCTGACCGACTGCTTCGTATATCGTGGGAGAAGTATTATTCGTTAGGAATGTGAGTTCTTTGATGAGAGCAGGATTTACCTTTGTCTGGGTCTCAGGTGTTTCGATACCGACAAAGCCTATTGTTACTCCGCCTCTTGTGAATGTCGTTGAAGCGCCATCGAATAAAGCTCCGTTGCTATCGTAGACATCTGAGCAGATGAGAGTGAATGCTCTTGTGCTCATGTTCTCTTTGAGCTTTTCATAGCCGAAGTCGAATTCGTGGTTGCCCAGTGTGACAACGTTGTATCCCACTGCGTTCATCAGTCTGACAGCGTCAGCGCCCTTTTCATAGCTTACTTCGGGCTGTCCCTGGCTGAAATCTCCTGCATCGACCAGGATAACGTCAGCTCCCTGTGCAACGAGTTCGTCTCTGTAAGCTGCCATCTTTTCATATCCGTCGATAGCGCCATGGACGTCGTTGGAATGAAGTATGTAGAGTTTTCCGCTCAGGTCTCCTTCAGCAAAGCAAGGGACTGCAAGAGCGAATATCATCACCGTTGCGATGATGAATGCAAATATACGCTTTTTCATAATACATCTCCTTTTTTCAGAAATAGTTTACAAATGTATTATATCAGTTTTTTCGTCAATGTATCAGATAAATTTACATATATAAGCAATATCATACCTCATTTCGTAATCGGTATACTCTCCTCTCGAACTTCGGGGGCCTAGCATCATCTGATCAACAAAAAAAGGAGCCGAAGCCCCTTTAGAATTAGACATTATTTCTTGTTTTCGATATATTCGATCAGTTCGTCAGATATGATCTCCGGTATCCTGCTGACTATGTAGCCGTCTTTATTAAAGTAGTCTGTTTTGGTATATGCATCTCCTTTGATCTCATATAGTATGCCGTCAGCAGTCCTCTCCATCTCAGGCAGCTCATCGTTTGGAACGTTTGCAGGATGCAGAAGAAGATCGTTGTACTTGATCGTCTTGCCGTCTCCGAATAACGCTGCTATCTCCTTCATCTGTTTGATGCTGGGCTTTGTCCAGCCTTCAGTCCTTTGATAAGTGAGCCACCTTGTGTGCTCCATCTCGCATAAGGTCTTCAAATTATTATCATCTGACAGATATCTTTCGATTCGTTCCTTTGCACTGCCCTTCTCACCTTTCGTCTTTTCAAGGATATATTTGACTCTGTACTCTACGGTCAATGCCTGAGCAAGGGATGATTCATGATTGGAAAGCCTGTAATACCCCGATTCGTTGAGGACTTTCTGTGTGTCCGTATCAGTATTGTTCAGATAGGAAAGATGGACTTTTTGTGACATCTCTTCAAGCATGGAGTTGACTTCGAAAATGCTCTTGTATCTGTTTCTTTGATTTCCGAAGTAGTAGACTTTATCATCCTTGTTGACTTTGCTTAAAAGTTCGAAGGTGTTGTCGTTGGTGATATGTATGGCTACCGGGCAGCTCTTTATATCGTCGTGTTTCCTTGCCAGTATCCTCTGCATCTTTTCGGTGACCGTCTGACTCAATATATCATCCTTCATGGTGACGAAGATCATATCGGGATCGACGTTCTTTTTCATCAATATCTCTTCCAGAGCATAGGAATTGATATCTGCTTCAAAGAAGCGGATCATATAGTTCTTTGCCGTATCCGAACGCTTTTCCGTCCAGTTTTCTTCATTTACCGGCATGTAGATATATTCTTCTAAGGGCGCATTCATAAGCTCGGGACAGCTCAGCTTAAGATAGGATGCTATGCGTCTTGCATTTCTGTCGACCACGTCCACAGTAAGATACATCCCCTGCTGATCGAAAAGCCAAAGCATGGTCTTAAGTATGCTCATACCCTTTTCACTTGCTC
>CAZTHD010000159.1:0-4262 GCA_964613315.1 uncultured Oscillospiraceae bacterium
ATATTCACGGACCTGTGCCAGCTGATTTGAAAACTGTCTCTTGTCTACCTGAGAAAGATTGTCTTTGTAGAAATAGTTGGATACCTTTGTGAGCTCTCCGGGGATCTCGGCGTAATAGTCGGTGAGATCCGCATGGTCCGTATGGCTGTCTATGATGCAAAGGGTATATCCTTTGCTCTTAAAGTCATAATCGATCCTTTCTACTAAAGGTACGGGGTTGCCGAAATCTATCTTGATTATCCCTCCGTATGAGCAAGCCATCTGATCCATGAGCCCGCAGGGTTTTCCGAAAAACACGTTTTCTGCGTATTGTGCATACATCGCCAGTGTCGTTGGATCTGTTTTGCAATCGAAAAGATCTTCGATGATCTTTCCTATCATGACTTCAAAAGCTGCAGAACTGGACAGACCTGATCCTTTAGGAATTTCCGAAACAATGTATGCATCGAAGCCCGATGCGGCTCTGTACCTTGATGCCATGCCTCTTACCAGGGCTGCCGTCGTGTTCTTTTCCTTGTTCAGGGGATGGAGCACGTCGAGTTTGACGCAGATCATACCGTGACCTTCGGAATAGATGTTTATCGTGTCTGTGCCGTTGACGCTTGCCGCTGCTCTCATGGGGCAGTCGATGGTGGCGGCTATGACCAGTCCCTTCTGGTGATCCGTATGATTTCCTGCCAACTCGGCTCTACCGTATACGGTATATTCTTTGTCAGCCTCCCTGCCGAATTGATTGAAAAATCTTTCTTTGATGCTCATTTTGTTTTACCTCTATATTCATTAACCATATTATTATATCACTCTTTTCTTTATACGGCTGTTCAATCGTGATATAATCTATGTAATTTTTTAGAAAAGGAGGCAAAGATATATGGAAGTTGCAAGAAGCAATTACATTGTATCCAACAAAGCCGTTTTCAGGAAACTGCAGCAGGCTCTTTCCGCAAAATACGGCTACGCTTCAGTGCTGGCATGTGACGGGCGTCAGCAGACCTACAGTGTCAGCGGGAGAGGCACGAGCATTTCCGACGGAAATATGTTCGGAAAAAGAGGCTACGTCGCAAGAGTCCACAACGGCAAGGCCTATGCCGAATATGCCGGAAACGAGATAAGCGAAGATAAGATCCCGGAGATAGTAAACGCAGTTGAGACCCGTCTTGCCGAGATGGCTGATTCCTGGGACAGATACGATACCCCGGTCATGAATGAGGAGAAGGCAGAGTTCATAAAGAGCACCGAATACAAAGTGCATCCGGAAGAGCTTGGAGACGAGCAGATAATAGCCAAGCTGTCTGATTTGAGAGAGAAGACTAAGGCTCTCGACGAAAGGCTCATAGACTGCGTGGCGAATCTTTCCTATCAGTACTATAACAAGCTTTTCCTTTCGGATAACAAGGATCTTGAAGAAAACGTCCTGTGGACCTGCGGAGCGCTGATGGTACTGGCTACAAGGGGTGAGGAGCTCAAAGATGCATACAAAGGCTTTTCTATACTGGGAGGCGCCGAGCTTCTAGACGATATGGAAGAGTACGGGCCTAAGATCGTCAAGACCTGCATAGATCTTCTCGACAGCGAACCCATGATCCCCGGCGAATACGAGTGCATATGCTCCCCGGAAACGACAGGCATGATAGTACATGAGGCCTTCGGGCACGGAGTTGAGATGGATATGTTCGTAAAGGACAGGGCTCTCGCAAAAAACTGCATGGGAGATATGATAGCTTCAGAACTCGTCACCATGAGAGACGGGGCTGCATGCGGTCCTGAAGTTGCGACTTTCTTCTTCGATGACGAAGGAGTACTCGCCCACGACACTTTGGTCATAGACCACGGCAAACTCGTATCAGGCTATGCCGATGCCGTATCTGCGGCAAGACTGGGTGTTGAAGCCACAGGCAACGGAAGAAGAGAATCCGTGGAACGCAAGGCGTATACGAGGATGACAAATACCTTCTTCGAAGGGGGCAAGGATAAACTGGAAGATATGATAGCTTCCGTCGAATACGGTATGCTCCTTGAGGATCCTTCCTCCGGAATGGAAGACCCCAAAAACTGGGGCATACAGTGCATGGTCAGCATAGCAAGAGAGATAAAGGACGGAAAGCTCACCGGAAGGATATTCTCCCCCTGCGTCCTCACAGGTTACGTTCCCGATCTTCTCAAGTCCATATCCATGATGTCTGAAAATGTGGAGCTCGGCGGCAGCGGCGCCTGCGGCAAGGGGCACAAAGAATGGGTCAAGGTCTCCGACGGAGGTCCCTGGATCAAAGCTAAAATACGTCTCGGTTAGAGGAGGGCAGATATGTTAGACAGGATTATTTCGATACTTAGATCTGAAGGCATAGAGACCTGGAGAGCTACGGAAAGCGTATCCGAGACCGCGGAGCTTTACTTCATAAAGAAAAAGCTCGACATACCCAGGATCAAAAAAATGGACCAGTTCGTGGTCACCGTTTTCCACGACTTCGAACTTGCCGGAAAGAAATTCAGAGGCGAGAGCAACGCTCTCCTTTCCCCTGGCATGACCGATGAAGAGATCGCTGAAAGACTTAAAAGCGCCTACCTTGCGGCTTCCTTCGTGAGGAATCCCTGGTACGAACTTCCGGATCCCGTGAAGGAGGAAAGAATGAGAAGCGTATCAGATCTTGCTGCAAAGAACATAGAAGACACGGTATCCGAATTTGCCAAAGCAATGTTCTCTGCTGATGATGCTGAGGATGCCTTCATAAACTCCGCAGAAATTTTTGTGAGCAGGAGCTTTACACATATAGTCGCATCCAACGGCCTCGACGTGAGCTTTGACTCCGACGAGATAAAGGGAGAACTGGTCTCTCAGTGCATAAAGCCTATAGACGTGGAACAGTACAGACAGTTCGCATATGACAAGTTCGATGCAGAAGCTATAAAGCAGAAAGTGTCGGAGGCTATAGCAGACGTCAGGGCAAGGGCAAGAGCCTCCAGAGCGCCTAAGGCAGCAAGCTACGACATAATACTCACCGGTGAAAACCTCGAGGAGCTCTTTTATCTTTACGAAGCGAGGAGCAATGCTTCCATGATCTTCCCGGGTTATTCCCAGTGGAAGGTCGGAGATAAGGTTCAAGGAGAAGGCGTGGAAGGAGAAAAGCTCAACGTCTACATGGAAGCCCTGGATCCCTACTCATCCGAGGGTATACCCATGAAGGAAAGATGCCTCATAAAGGACGGAGAGCTAAAGCTCGTCTACGGCGATACGAGGATGTGCAGATACCTCGGCATAGAACCGACGGGAAACTACAGCAAGCTCTTCTGTGACAACGGCACTGTTCCGCTTAAAGATATGAGAAAGGCGGGAGTTTTGGAACCTGTAAGTTTCTCTGATTTCCAAATGGACCCCTTCGACGGTCATTTCAAGGGTGAGATAAGGCTCGCTCTCCTTTACAAAGAAGACGGCAGCGTCGAAGAACTCACGGGCGGTTCCATAAACGGAAGCCTTTTAGAGCTTCAGAAACACCTGACTTTCTCTAAAGAGCAGTATGAAGACCGCAGTTACAAAGGTCCTTTGGCGGTACTGATCCCCGGAGTGGCAGTTGCCGGCGAATAATGTAATTCTTACACTAATTACACTCAATTGTCCAATAACGCAATAAAAAATCAGGCATTATCAAAATAATGCTTGATTTTTTTTGCCTGAGTTGATAACATAAGCCCACTTTTATTTTGAAGGAGTAAAATTATGGCTATCGACGTTATAGATGAGAAATTGCTGGAAGTCCTGCAGGAAAATGCCAGGATCTCCATTTCCGAGCTCTCAAAGAGGATCAACCTTTCATTATCCGCAGTATCCGAAAGGGTGAAAAAGCTTGAATCCAGCGGTGCCATCAGGCAGTATACCGCGATCCTCGATCCCGTCATAATGAATCAGAACCTCATATCAGTGATCACCGTTTCCATCACGGGAGATCCAAAGGTTTCCGAATTCTCGAAATATGCGAGATCGAGCAGCTCCATAATGTCCTGCTACAGGGTCACCGGATCTTATGACTATATAGCCACTGTTTGTTCTGAGGATCAGAGCGCTCTTCAGGCGACTCTGGACGAGGTCAAAAAGCTCAGAGGCGTATCGACTGTCCACTCGACGGTTTTGCTCGAACCGCTGAAGGTAAACTTCAGCGTTCCGCCAAAAGCAGGTAAGTAAAAAAAGCCCTCGCAAAAAGCGAGGACTTTATTTTGGTACCCCCAGGTGGAATCGAACCGCCAACAAAGGTTTAGGAAACCTCCGTTAT
>CAZTHD010000160.1:0-4260 GCA_964613315.1 uncultured Oscillospiraceae bacterium
TGACTGGAGAGCCATGAGAGCTTCGTCCTTTGCAGAGCCCTTAACTATAGAAACGTCCTTAATGCTGACGCCTTCGGGAAGATCTACGTCTCCTATCTTATCCTTAAGCTCAAGGACGACCTTAGCAGCTGTCTTTTTGCCTATGCCGTTGGCCTTAGCTATCGAAGCAGGATCTTCAAAGGCTATAGCCTGCCTCAGCTCTCTTATGCTGAGCTTTGAAAGAATGGCCATCGCGCCTTTGTTGCCTATGCCTGAGACTGTTGTGAGGAGCCTGAACATATTGAGGCTCTCCTTGTCTGTGAATCCGTAAAGGCTAACGTCGTCTTCCCTTACAGCCATATAGGTGAACAAGGTGACGAGTTCATCTCGTCCTGCAAAGAATGCAGGGCAATTATCCGGTACGAATACCTCGTATCCTATCCCGCCGTTCTCTATTACTATCATCCCCGGAGCCGTATCCGTGACGACTCCTTTTATGTAGTGGATCATAAAGCCCCCTTTATTTCATCTTATACATTTTTTTCTTTACTTCGCCTGAATATCCGTGGCATATGGCTGCTGCAAGAGCATCCGCCGTATCGTCGGGTTTTGGAACGGCTTCCAGATTGAGTATCATCTTTACCATTGCCTGGATCTGCTTCTTTTCGGCTCTTCCGAATCCCGTCATCGCCGTCTTTATCTGAAGAGGAGTATATTCGAAAATATCAAGGCCCGAGTTTATGCATGCGAGCAAAGCGACTCCCCTTGCCTGTCCTACGAATATTGCAGTCTTTGCGTTATTGTTGAAGTAAAGCTCTTCTATGCTGACTTCTTCCGGATCGTATTCTGCGATTATATCCATAAGACTCGAATAAAGATGCTTGAGCCTGTCCGGCATGGGCATGTCTTTGTCAGTCTCTATGGATCCGTAAGCTACCGGAACGAAGCTGCTTCCCTTTTTGTCTATGACTCCCCAGCCCATTATGGCATAGCCGGGGTCTATGCCAAGTATCCTCATTCCAGTGTTATACGGCCCAGTTTGCCCGATCTGAATTCATCGAGCACAGTCTTGGCCGTCCTTTCGTAATCTATCCTCTTGCCTGAAAGCACGAAACCTCTCTTAGAAGCGATGGCTTCCATGGTCTCAAGGTCTGTCTCTCCTATCTCCGTTATCTTGTATCTTTCAAGGAGAAGCTCCGGCGCCAGCCTTCCGATCTTTCCTATGAAATTCATGGCAAGGGTCTCAAGGTCCATTATCTCGTCCTTTATGCTTCCGCAATATGCCAGGTCCTTTGCTATCTCCTGATCGTTTAAATTTGGCCAGAGTATTCCGGGAGTATCGAGGAGCATGGTGCCGTCTTTAAGAGTCAGCCACTGCTTTCCCGTAGTGACGCCGGGCCTGTCTCCCGTCTTTGCCGACTTTGCTCCTGTGAGCCTGTTGATGAGGGACGATTTGCCTACGTTCGGTATGCCCACTATCATGACTCTTAGCTGTCTTTTGCGGTCTTTTCCTTCATTGATGCCCTCTTTGAGCTTTTCAAAGCAGTCGTAGACGGATTTGACTCCTTCTCCCGTATTGGAATTGAGAGTCAGGACGTAGTCGTTGTCCTTCTTAAGCTCAGCCTGCCACTCCTTGGTCTTTTCAGGATCTGCAAGATCGCATTTGTTTAGGACTACTATGCGCTTCTTGTTCTTTGTAAGCTCCGCTATATCGGGATTTCTCGAAGCCACAGGTATCCTTGCGTCTATGACTTCTATCACTGCGCTGACAAGACTTAAGTTGTCTCATATGACCCGGATACCAGTTTATCTTATTCATCAGTGCCCAGTAATTCCTTTGCCTGCATCCTTGCGGTATCCGTTATGACGGTACCTGAAAGGAGCCTTGCCAGTTCTTCTATCCTTTCATCTTCGCTTAAAGGTACGACCGTAGTATGGGTCGAGATCTCGTCGCTTACCTTTTCTATCCTGTAGTGGCTCTCGCCTCTTGATGCTATCTGAGGCAGGTGCGTGATGCATATGACCTGATGGTTCTTTGCTATGCTCACAAGCTTATCACCAACGACTGCAGCAGTCGCTCCTGAGATACCTGTATCTATCTCGTCGAAGATCATGGTCGGTATCTCGTCGAGATCTCCGATTATGCTCTTAAGAGCTAGCATTATCCTTGAAAGCTCTCCGCCCGATGCTATCTTTGCAAGAGCTTTAGGCACTTCTCCTCTGTTGGTTGCGATAAGGAACTCAATGCCGTCAGTGCCAAGAGCGCTTGAGTTTGTCTTTGTAAAGAAGACTTTGAAATGAGCATTGCTGAAGTTGAGCTCTGAAAGCTCGTTATCTACAAGCTTTTCAAGCCTTTCTGCCGCAGTGT
This sequence comes from uncultured Oscillospiraceae bacterium, assembly GCA_964613315.1. GTDB lineage: Bacteria > Bacillota > Clostridia > Peptostreptococcales > Anaerovoracaceae > RUG13409. Next base: position 2,348 of record CAZTHD010000160.1, read on the forward strand.
GCCTCATCTTGGAAAGGCCTTCTGCTCTGTGGTCAAACAGCTCTTTTGAGCTCTTTATATTGTCTTCGAGCTCTCTCATCTTTTCATCGGCATTTTCGATGTCAGAGAGGCTGTTTTCAGCCTTCCTGGCATATTCCAGGACCTTTTCTATGCTGCCGCCGTATTTTCTCTTGAGCTTATTTATAGTCTCAAGCCTTTCGATGTTGGCATCCAGCTCTCTTTGCGAAAAGTTGACGCTCTCCCTTGCGTTCCTTAGCTCTGAGTTCATATCATCCAGCTCGTAATATACGTCGTATACTCTCTGGAGAACTTTGTCTATATCAGGAGAAATGCCTCTTACCGCCTCGAGGCTCCTTATGGCGTTTCCGATAGTCGAGTCTGCAGAATACTCAGCATCATACAGTTCCATGTGAGCATTAGATACGGCTTCGTAGAGCCTTTCTCCGTTCTCCATGATCCTGATGCTGTCTTCCAAAGCCTCGTCTTCTCCCGGCTTTATATCAGCGCTGGTTATCTCTGCAAGCTCAAATCTTAGGAAATCTCTTTGCCTTTCGGCATCCGAGAGTTCTTTCTTGAGCTTGTAATATGCGTTGGAATACTCGGCATATTCGGCAAAAGCCTTAGCCGTGTCTTCCTTTGCTATCCTTAAGTCCTTGCCTCCGTAAAGGTCCAGTATCTCCAGGTGATTGTCAGGATCAAGAAGTATCTGCTGATCGTATTGTCCGTGTATATCGGCTATCTTTTTGCAAAGCAAATTAAGAGCAGACAAAGGAACTATGGTACCGTTCACTCTGCACACGCTCTTGCTCTGGGCGCTTATCTCTCTTCTTATGATCATGGGATCGTCGGCCTGAACACCCATCTCTTCGAGGATGCTGCCAAGCTCGCAGTCATCTGTATCTATGATCAGAGTCACGACTGCTTTATCACAGCCAGTTCTCACGTAAGCTGTGTCCGCCCTGCTCCCAAGAGCCATGGATATGGCTTCTATGATGACCGATTTGCCTGCTCCGGTCTCACCGGTTATGATGTTGAGTCCCGGTTTTAGATCTACGCTCAGTTCTTTAACTATGGCAAAATCTTTAATATTTATTCCTGAGATCATAATTTAGGAAATAACCTCTTTGATCATATTCATTACGAACTCTACGTGTTCTTTCATATCCACGATGAGAAGTATGGTATTGTCTCCTGCTATGGTTCCGAGTATCTGATCGTCCGGCACTCTGTCTATGACTTCAGCAGCTGCGCCTGCGCATCCGCTGAGGGTCTTGATGATGATGAGGTTCTCGGATGATTTTACGCTGATGATGGTATCAGTGAGTATCTTTCCGTATTTATCAAGTATCCTTTCGGGTACTTTGGGAGCATCTGCATAGCAGCTCTTCCTGTTATGACCGGCGACTTTAACAAGTCCCAGTTCCTTGATATCTCTCGATACCGTAGCCTGTGTCGCATTGAAACCTTCAGCCTTCAGCTTTTCAGCAAGTTCTTCCTGAGTGGATATTTCCTGGTTCTTGATTATCTCCAGGATCTTGGTCTGTCTTGCGTATCTCATATTTCCTCCGAAGTATTGAAATAATGAATAATATGCATAAATTATACCACAAACACGAAAAAAGTGCCGCATTTATACGGCACTTTTTATAACATTTTTTGTTTTTCTTACTTCTCGACAGATTTGATCCTTGCGGCCTTACCTGTTCTGCCTCTCATGTAGTTCAGCTTCGCTCTTCTGACGTCGCCGTGGCGAACTACTTCGATTTTGTCGATAGACGGTGAATGGAGCGGGAATGTCTTCTCTACGCCGACTCCTGAAGAGAGTCTTCTGACTGTAAATGTCTCAGAGATGCCGCCATTCTGTCTCTTGAGTACGAATCCTTCGAAAACCTGGATTCTTTCACGGTTTCCTT
>CAZTHD010000161.1:0-4221 GCA_964613315.1 uncultured Oscillospiraceae bacterium
TCGCTCATATGGACGCCCATGGGAAAGGAGCTTTCGGATCTTAAGGATCTTCAGCCTTCCGATTATTCCTTCATAACAGGCTGCGTTATTAGCTCGGCGGACGACCCTTGCGTATACGCTACTTCCGCAGGGTGGATGAGCGTCGATACGACCATAAACATGAAAGCCGGAAACTATACCCTCACCTTCTATTATCTTACGAGCAGGGAAGCCTACGCGGACTTTGCAGCGAAGTATTTCGGAACGGAGAGCGCGGAAACCATGGCCGACTGGTTCGAATGGGACAGCTTCAAAAAGGACGATAAGCTGGTCATTTCCTACAAAGGCACGGTCAGCGCCGGAAATGGAGCTGTGAGCTCCAACATGTGGCTTGCCCTGGTCATAGTCAGCGTATCCGGCATGCTCATACTCATAATGCTGTCTTACGTCAGCAAAGACGGCATAAAAAAGGCAAACTACGACGAGCGCCAGCAGATAGAAAGAGGAAAGGCCGCGTCCTTAGGCCTCTATACCATCATAGGTTATCTGCTCGTAATGTTCATAGCCGACGCCGTGGGCTTCATATCCGGTGGACTTCACACGCCCATATACATGGGAGGTCTCGTCCTCTGCGTGACCGTGACTGCAGCCTACTCCATCTGGCATGAGTGCTATTTCGCTCTTAATCAGAACAGAGTCAGAAACGTGATAGTCCTGGGGATCATATTCCTCATGAATCTTGCCGCTGGCATCTTTGACATGCATCTCGCAGGGAAGATGGATCCTTTCGGAAACGGAAGCGGATCCAGGCTGTTCAGAGTAGGTTTCTGCGCCATAGAACTTGCGGCGGGCTTCCTTGTCATAGCCATAGTGCTTTTCCTCAAGCACAGGAAAGATATAAGAGAGGAAGAAGAGTAGAAAGGAAGGGGAAAGAGCGATGAAGAACCTTAAGCTTAAAAGCGCAAGAGCCGCCCTGGACCTTTCCCAGCAGGATCTGGCCGAAAAGGTCGGGGTCTCGAGGCAGACCATAAACGCAATAGAAAAGGGAGACTATAATCCCACCATCAACCTTTGCATAGCAATATGCAAAGTCCTGGGAAAGACTTTAGACGAGCTATTCTGGGATTGAAAGAAAAAGAACAAAATGCCGGCGCAATTGGCGCCGGTGTTTTTTGTTGTTAGCATGTGAAAAAATTGGTATTATTGTCTCATATATATATAAGCATAAGGAGGCAAGCCTATGGAATTATTATCTAAATTAAACAGCCCCTTCCTTTACATGATATGCGGAGGGATCATTCTCTTCGTAGCCGTCATCTGCATAGTCTTTGCAGTGAGGGCTTACCGCATGGGAAAGGAGATGGGCATAGACACGGGAAAGATGAAACGTGTCATCACAGCAAGCGCCACCTTTGCGGTGCTTCCAAGCGTAGGGATACTTCTGGGAGTCATAGCCCTTTCCGGAAGCCTGGGGACACCCTGGCCTTGGCTCAGGCTCTCCGTCATAGGAGCCCTTCACTACGAGACCCAGGTAGCAGAAGCTGCCGCGGAGTCCGTGGGCATAGGAGGCCTTTCCATCGCGAACATGACGCCCGAGGCCTTTGCCACCATAGCCCTTCTAATGAGCTTTTGCATCATGTGGGGAATGGTCCTCGTTATATTCAATGGCAAAGCCTACTGCACCAGGCTTTCGATGCCCGCTCAGGAAAAGAAGAAGGACGGAAAGAAAAAAAAGCTGAACCTTTCTGGTTTCGGAGATACGGCAATGACGGCAATGTTCATAGGCCTTGTGTCGGCATATATAGCCAGCTATATAGGGACCATCATCTCAGGAGAAGGAAGGCTTTCCTTCGGCGGGAGCTGGCTCTCTCTTGCCGTTGCCGTGGTTGCAGCTTTAGCCATGGCTGTATTCCTAGCCCTAAAGGAAAAGGCACAGGCAGACTGGGTAGACAGCTTTTCAGTCGCCGGCAGCATGCTCATAGCGATGACGGCTGCTATTTTCCTCGGCAGGCTCATATAGGAGGTTTGGTCATGGAAGAAAAAATAAATGTAAAAACCGCATATGAAAGATATTTAAGCCGTACCCACGGCCTCGGAAGGATCTTTACGGTTATAGTCCTTTTGCTGCTCCTTGCAGCGCCCTTCGTCATAGGCGCATACTTAAGCGCCATGCCCAACGTATCTGCGTGCCTTAAGGCTTTCCTCGGAGTGGGCCTTGTATATCTCGTGAGCGGGATAGTCGAATATCTCATTTACGTTCCCATGCTGGGAGCGGGAGGAAGTTATCTTGCTTTCATCACGGGAAATCTGATAAATATGAAGATACCCTGCGCCATAAACGCAAGAGACATCGTCGGCGTCAAGAGCGGAACTCCCGAAAACGAGATAATATCCACTCTCTCCATCGCAACTTCATCCCTTGTGACCATAGTGGTGCTGGCCCTTGGCGTCATGCTCATGATACCCCTTCAGCCCATACTTCAGTCCCCGGCCCTTCAGCCGGCCTTTGAAAACGTAGTGCCTGCTCTCTTCGGAGCCATGGCATGCAAGTATTACAGATCCGACAGAAAGGTGGCCCTCATAGTCCTTACAGCTATGACTCTGCTCTTCGTGTTCGTACCGTCTCTCATAGGATCCACCAGCATGATGGTCATACCGAGCGGAGCCCTTGCCATAGGCCTTTCGTATCTGAGCTTTGCAAAGAAGGCAAAGAAAGGAGAAGAACAATGACAGCGCTGTATATATTCCTTGGCCTCATAGGCCTTTTGCTATTGCTTGTGCTGATCGCAGTGATCAGGACTCTTGCAACTCCTGCAAAGAGCGCAGACTGGGAACCTAAAAAAGATCCCGCAAGGGAAGAAGAGTATGCAAAGAAGCTTTCCGAAATGGTGCGCTTCGAAACAGTATCATATAAAGGTGAGATACAAAGGGAGAAGTTCCTGGAGTTCCACAAACTTTTCGAAGAGCTCTTCCCCCTCGTTCATCAGCATCTTGAAAAGACTGAGATAGACGGAAGCCTTCTCTATTACTGGAAAGGAAAAAAGTCTGACAAGCCCGTGGTCCTGATGGGCCATCAAGACGTGGTACCTGCAGAAGGTGAATGGGAGCACGGACCTTTCTCAGGAGACATAGAGGACGGCGTGATCTGGGGAAGAGGAAGCGCCGATACCAAATGTTCCGTCATGGCCTTTTTCCAGGCTATCGAAGAGCTTTTAAAAGAGGGATATGTTCCGGAGCAGGACGTTTACCTTTCTTCATCGAACACCGAAGAGGTAGGTGGAGACGGCTGCCCCAAGATAGTAGCGGAATTAAAGAAAAGAGGCGTTGCGCCATATATAGTCAACGACGAAGGAGGCTCCATAGTTACGGAGCCCATGGCGGGGCTCAAAGGCAATTTCGCCATGATAGGAGTCCTTGAAAAAGGACAGGGAAATCTGAAGATCATTGCCCGTTCCAACGGAGGGCATTCCAGCTATCCGCCCAAAAACTCGCCCATAGTAAGACTTTCGAAGTTCCTTACGGATCTATCGAAACACGATCCCATGAAGTCCGTCATGAACAGGCAGGCGCAGGAGATGTTCTCCAACATGGCTCCCTACGGACCTTTCTGGATGAGGCTCCTTTTCGGAAACCTCTGGCTTTTCAAACCCCTTCTTGAGCTTTTGATGCCTTCCATATCGTCTCAGGCAGCAGCTCTTCTTCACACGACCATAGCTCCTACCATGCAGTCAGGCTCCGACGGATGCAACGTACTGCCCCAGGAGGCATCCCTTGTGCTGAACCTTCGCTACATACCTCATCAGAATATGGACGAGAGCAATGCGGCCGTAAAGAGATTTGCGGACAAGTACGGGCTGGAAGTAGAGGTCATGGATGCCTATCCTGCCTGCGAGCCGGTGGATTCCCACAGCGACGCTTTCAGATTGGTAGAAGAGACCATAAAAGAGGTGTTCCCGAAGCTTCCCATAGTGCCCTACGTCATGACGGGAGGTACCGATGCCAGGTTCTATCAGGAGATATGCGACGCATGTATACGCTTCTCTCCCGTGGTTTACGGTCCCGCTCAGATGAAGGGTATGCACGGCCTTAATGAAAGGCTCGACACATACAGCCTCCCCGGCGCCGTGGACTATTACAAGACCCTCATAAAAAAGAACGTATAAGCCTGAGGACGTATGGGGCAGATATGTTCCATATATTCTTTGTCACATCCACTTTTTCTTTCGTATATACAGCACGCAG
>CAZTHD010000162.1:0-4199 GCA_964613315.1 uncultured Oscillospiraceae bacterium
AGCAGGTGCAAAAGTTGCCGGCATTTGGTCTCAGGACTGGTGCGGCTGCAGGGTGACGGGCTTTGGTTATCAGGTCATGTGGAACTGGCACGTGGACGATAAGCTCTATCCCGGTCTCAAGGAAGCCATAGCAAGATGGAATGCGGAAGGAGTCCATTTCCTCGGCTACATAAACCCCTTCATGGCTCTTGAAGGAGAACTGTATAAATACGCATCTGAAAAGGGATGGTGTGTAAAGGACAAGGAAGGCAAAGACTACCTTGTGACTATCACGACCTTCCCTGCCGCCATGATAGACCTTACAAATAAAGAGGCCTACGACTGGTACAAGGAGATCATCAAGACGAATATGATAGACCTCGGCCTTTCCGGATGGATGGCGGACTTCGGCGAATACCTGCCTGTGGACAGCGTCATTTCCTCAGTACAGGACGCATATACAATGCACAACCTCTGGCCGGAGCTCTGGGCAAAGCTCAATAAAGAAGCCATTGAAGAAAGAGGCAAGGCCGGAGAAGTCTTCTTCTTTACAAGAGCAGGATATACAAAGACTGCAGCATTTTCGCCCATGATGTGGGCAGGAGACCAGCACGTTGACTGGTCGAGAGACGACGGACTCCCTTCGGTCATAACAGCTATGCTATCACTTTCTCTGAGCGGCTTCGGTTTATCCCACTCCGATGCAGGCGGATACACCACAGTAATGAAAATGACAAGAGAAGAAGAGCTCTTGCTCCGCTGGATGGAGCTTGATGCCTTCACACCTCTCATGCGTTTCCACGAAGGGAACCAGCCTTCAAGGAACGTACAGTTCGACTCCAGCAAAGCCATTCTCGGGCAGGCTTCGAGGATGTCCAATATCTACGCATCCCTCGGATGGTATATAAAGGGACTGGCAGAGGAATATAACGAAAAAGGCCACCCGGCAGTAAGACCTTTATTCTATCACTACGACGAAAAAGAATGCTACAGCGCAAAAAATGAATATCTCCTCGGAAGAGATATACTTGTAGCTCCCATAGTCGAAAAAGGACAGACTATTAGAAGCGTATATTTGCCGGATGACAACTGGGTACATCTCTTTACGAAGATGCCCTACCCCGGCAGAACTTACGAGATAGATGCTCCCATAGGATGCCCTCCGGTATTCGTAAGAGCAGATTCGGAAGATAAAGACAGGCTACTTAGTTCTGTTGAAATATAGACGTTAACATAAGGAGGCTCTAATGAAAGATCAAGCTTCAAAAGAAAGCAAAGCATCATCGAGGATGAGCTACGGCGCCTGCGATATTTACGGAGGAGGCGCATTCGTAGTCATCAGCACATTCTACACTGTATTCCTCACAAAAGCCCTGGGAATGCCCCCGGCGCTGGCGGGAATGATACCCCTGATCGGTAAGGTATGGGACGCGGTCACAGATCCCATCATGGGAAACATAGCAGACCGCACCGTCTCCAAGTTTGGACCAAAGAGGTTCTGGATACTTGTAGGATCCATCATCTCCGCACTAACCTTCGTGGTGATGTGGATACCCTTCAAAGCAGGCGGCAACACGACGGCACAGTTCATCTTCTACATGCTGATGTACATGCTCTTCTCAACGGGATTCACCATCGTAATGGTACCATACAACGGCCTGCTCCCCGACATGGTCGACGACTACACGGTGAGAGCTAAATTCTCTTCAACGAGAATGATATTCTCAGCTCTCGGCGCCATTATAGCAGGACTGATCCCGACTCTGATGATAAAGGACAACACCAACGCAGGCCAGTACCTGACCGTAGCCCTTATCTTTGCAGTAGTCTTCCTCGTGACCATACTTATCACATTCTTCGGTACCTGGGAGCACCACAAGCCGGCACAAAAAGTCTCCATGGGAGAAACTTTCACCCAGTCCTTCACTGTTTTCAAGAGCCGTTCTTTCAGACTGTTCATAGCAATATTCATCTTCGGACAGTGCGCAGCGGACTTCATCACAGGCCTTGCCGTTTATTACGTAGACGACGTTCTCAACGCATACGGAGGAGGAAACTTCACCATACTCATGGGAGTTTTGCTCGTTGCCCAGCTCATAGGAATGGTCGTTTTTGGACCTATCATGGCCAAGACCTCCAAAAAGTTCCCGATCCTGGTCGGAACTCCGATAAGAATGCTTGCAACCCTTGCCATGCTCTTCTTCTCCTATGAAGGAGCCCCCTTCTACGTGATACTCGGACTCTCATTCATAATAGGACTTGCCATGGCAGGTACGTCAACGACTATTTACGCGATACTTGCAGACCTTGCAGACGTTGACGAGCTCATCACCACAGTAAACCGTCCCGGCATCTGCTCAGGCATGGCTACCTTTGCAAGAAAGATCTCAGCAGGTCTTTCCTCTGCTCTCATCGGAGTACTCCTAACCATGGTAGGATACGACGAGAACCTTGCAGTTCAGGGTATGCGCCAAGCTGCATCCACGCAGAAAGGCATAGCCTACGTATACGTATTCGCTCAGATAGCACTTCTTTTGCTCACATGGCTCTTCACTGCTAAATTCCCGGTAACAAAGAAGGAATTCGACATAGTGAGAAAAGAGACTGCAAGAAGAAGAGGCGAAGACGATTCCCAGATCACTGAAGAAGAGAAAAAGGTCTGCGAAGCGGTCACAGGATTCAAATACGATAAGCTTTGGAAGGCCGAAAACGGATCCTCATTCAAATAATAAAGTTGATAAACAGCGAATTTTCTCGGGCCGCTCGCGCTTATTCCTCGCTCAGCGGTACATCTGCTCTGTCTTCGCCTTACGGCTCGCCAATCGCAGTGGACCGGGCTCCGGACGCCCTCGAAAATTGCTGTTCATCAACTAAAAATAATACATTAAACGGAGATAAGACATGAAATACTTTTTAGACAGCGCAAAGATGGACGAGATCAAAGAAGCTTATGAATATCTCGGCATCGACGGCGTAACCACCAATCCAAAACACATAATGAATTCAGGAAAGCCCTTCCGCAAAGCCATTGACGACATTGCGAAATGGACTCAGGAGCAGGGATTCAAAGATTACAACGACTTCCCCGTATCCGTCGAGATCAATCCCCACTTCATGGAAGCCGAAGACATGCTCAAGATGGCAAGAGAGATAAGCTCCCTCTCTCCCTGCTTTGTCATAAAGATCCCGTCCGTATACGGCGGACTCAAAGCAGCAAGGATACTTGAAAAGGAAGGTATCAGGACCAACCTCACTCTCGTATTCTCACCTGCTCAGGCTATACTCCCCGCAAAGGCAGGCTGCCTCTTCGTAAGCCCCTTCATCGGATGGAAGGAATCCAACGGAGAAGACTGCAAGCAGTATATAAAAGACATAGTAGACATCTACAAAAATTACGGCTACTACGTAAAAACACAGATCATAGCAGCAGCCATAAGAACTCCGAAGCAGATCGGAGACTGTGCCGTAGCAGGCTGCGATATAGTGACTGCAGGACTCGACGTATATAAAGACGCTATCAAGCATCCTTACACCGATCAGGGCCTCAAGACTTTCCAGGACTGCTGGGACAACACAGTGACAGATTAAAAAATATATAATATATGATAAAGGCCTGCCCATGAGGGCAGGCTCCATTATGTAAAGGTGAATAGAAATGAAAATAGGATTTGTAGGTCTTGGCCTCATGGGCGAATCCATGTGCGAGAACATCATCAAAAAACACGACGATAAAGTGTATGTATTCGACGTGGTAAAGGAAAAAGTAGATCAGCTTGCAGCTCTTGGAGGAGTCCCCTGCGAGAGCGCTCTTGAAGTGATGGAAAACGTTGATATATTTATCACTATGGTACCTAAAAGCGAACATTCCCGCTCAGTATACGAAAGCGTACTTCCTGCAGTCGACGATACAAAGCTTTGCATAGACATGTCGACCATAGACCCTTCGGCATCCGTTGAAATAGCGGATATGGTAAAAGCCAAAGGCGGCCACTTCATCGATGCGCCTGTAGTAAAGAGCAAACCTGCAGCAATTGCCGGCGAACTTGGTATCTACGTAGGCGGAAGCGAAGAAGATTTTGAAAGAGCCTGCCCTATCCTCTCCTACATGGGAAAGAACATCATCCGTATGGGTGACAACGGAAAAGGTCTTGTAATGAAAATATGCCACAACGCCCTCGTTTCCCAGATACAAAACGGTGTGAATGAAACTTCAACCCTTG
>CAZTHD010000163.1:0-4152 GCA_964613315.1 uncultured Oscillospiraceae bacterium
AATATCGCAAAGGTCTGCGGCAAGCTGCCCAAATTCGTAAAAGGCGACGCCTGTGACGCAGAAGTCCTTGACAAGATATTCACCGATCACAAAATAGACGCAGTAGTCCACTTCGCCGGATACAAAGCTGTGGGAGAGAGCGTGGAAAAACCTCTCATGTACTACAGGAACAATTTAGACAGCATGCTCTCCGTTCTCGAAGCAATGAAGAGACACGGATGCAATAATCTCATTTTCAGTTCATCTGCAACCGTTTATGGGGAGGACAATCCCGTTCCGTTCGTTGAGACCCAGCGCGCGGGCGGGTGCACGAATCCCTACGGCAGAACGAAGTATTTCATCGAGGAGATACTTAAAGATGCCGCAAAAGCAGACGAAAATTTGAGTATAGTGATACTGCGTTACTTCAATCCCATAGGGAGCCACAGAGTCGGTTATCTCGAAGAACAGCCCAAAGGCATACCTAATAACCTCTTCCCGTATATCTGCCAGGTAGCGGAAGGAAAGCTTCCGAAACTCAATGTTTTCGGAAACGACTATCCCACACCGGACGGCACCGGAGTAAGGGATTACATCCACGTTATGGACCTTGCTTCCGGACACGAAGCAGCCTTAAGATATGCTGCAGATCACAAGGGATGCGAGATATTCAACCTCGGCACAGGGAAGGGCACTTCCGTGCTCGAACTTGTGGCAGCCTTTGAAAAGGCAAGGGGTATAAAGATCCCATACGAGATCGCACCGAGAAGGGCAGGCGACATAGCGGAATGTTATGCAGATTGCTCCAAGGCTAAAGAGATACTTGGCTGGGAAGCGCAGTATACCATAGAAGATGCTTGCAAGAAGCCTCTTCACTAAAACAGGAGATTAAAATGACAGAATTAAGAGAAGTATTCAAAGATCCTTCAAAATATGAAGGAGATATAGAAGTAGTAGGATGGATAAGGAACAACAGAGGTTCCAACAAATTCGGATTCATAGATCTGAACGACGGAACATATTTCAAGAGCGTACAGGTGGTGTACGAAGAGGAGTTTATTCCCAACTTCGAAGAGATCTCCAAACTTCCCCTGTCCACGGCTCTTTCCGTGAAGGGACAGCTGGTCCTTACGCCGGAAAGCAAACAGCCTTTCGAGATAAAGGCAAAAGAGATCGTCGTGGAAGCTCCCTCAGATCCCGACTATCCCATACAGAACAAAAGACATACCATGGAGTACCTCCGTACCCAGCAGCACCTCCGCCCGAGAACGAACAAATTCTCAGCCGTGTTCAGGGTAAGGAGCGTCGCAGCATACGCCATACATAAGTTCTTCCAGGAGAAGGGCTTCGTATATGCTCATCCGCCCATCATCACCGCAAGCGATGCAGAAGGCGCAGGAGCGATGTTCCACGTAACGAACTTCGACCTTGACAAAGTTCCTAAGAACGAAGACGGAAGCGTAGACTTTAGCCAGGACTTCTTCGGAAAGAGCGCATACCTGACGGTATCGGGCCAGCTCGAGGCTGAGATATTCGCCCTTGCATTCAAAAATACATATACTTTCGGACCCACTTTCAGAGCCGAAAACTCCAACACCACAAGGCATGCCAGCGAGTTCTGGATGATAGAGCCCGAGATCGCATTTGCAGACCTCAAGGACGATATGGACCTCATCGAAGAGATGGTCAAGTACATAATCAACTATGTTCTTGAAAACTGTCCTGCGGAGATGGAGTTTTTCAACAGTTTCGTCGACAAGGGACTCATGGACAGGCTCCATAACGTCGTATCAAACGATTTTGAGCGCCTTGAGTACACAAGAGCAATAGAGCTTTTGGAAGAAGCCCAGGCAAAGGGAAGAAAGTTCGAATACAAAGTGACAGGCTGGGGCATGGACCTTCAGTCGGAACACGAAAGATATATCACGGAAGAGGTTTTCAAAAAGCCGGTATTCCTCATCAACTATCCTTCCGCCATCAAGGCTTTCTACATGAGGGAAAACGAGGACGGAAAGACTGTCGCAGCCTGCGACCTTCTCGTTCCCGGCATAGGGGAGATAGTCGGAGGATCCCAAAGAGAAGAGCGCTACGACGTGCTTAAAAACAAGATCAAAAAGCTCGGCATGGACGAAGAGACCTACTGGTGGTATCTTGAGCTTCGCAAATACGGCGGCTGCAAGCACGCAGGTTTCGGCCTGGGATTTGAGAGGATGATAATGTACCTTACGGGCGTGGACAACATAAGAGACGTGCTGCCCTTCCCGAGAACACCGAAGAACGCAGACTTCTAAATCTTCAAAACGTATCACTAAAGTAAGTGCGGTCGTCGACACGCCACTTGCTCTTTAAGAAACATAATTAATAAGGGAAGACTGCTGTATACCAAATTCAGAGGGCGTCCGGAGCCCGGTCCACTGCGATTGGCGAGCCGATGGGCGAAGCCAGAGCAGATGTACCGCTGAGCGAGGAATAAGCGCGAGCGGCCCGGCTGAATTTAGGTGTACAGCAGTCTTTATAATAATCAGACATGGATAACAGCAGCCTCAAGGGCAGCCTGCTCTTGTTTTTAACAGCCTTCATATGGGGCATAGCCTTCGCTTTTCAGCGGAGCGGCATGGAATACATAGGGCCCATCACCTTCATGGCTTCGAGATGTTTTCTTGCAGTCATATTTCTTGCTGTCCTTTGCATCGCAAAATACGGGCTGAAGGGAGCCTTCAAATTCGATAAGCCGACCCTCATAGGAGGTCTTGGCTGCGGTCTTTTCATGACGGTCGCAAACAACCTTCAGCAGATAGGCATGGTGACCACAGAAGCGGGAAAAGCCGGCTTCATCACTGCCATGTACATACTCATGGTCCCGATATTCAACGTCATTCTTTTCAAAAAGAAGGAAGCTTTAAAGACCTGGATAGCGGTCGCTCTCGGAGTTTTCGGTCTATATCTTCTCTGCGCCGCAGGCTCGGCACAGATAGAAAAAGGGGATATACTGGTATTTGGCTGCGCAGTATTTTTCTCATTCCACATACTGTGTTCCGACAGATTCGCAGGAAAAGCCCAGATCGTAAAGATGAGCTTTCTCCAGTTTCTTGTATCTTTTGTCCTCAGCACAGCGATAGCTTTTCTTACAGAAGACGTATCATTTCAGGGCATATGGGCGGGAAGGATCGCAGTCGCATATTGCGGTATCCTTTCTGCAGGAGTAGGCTATACTCTCCAGATAGTAGGACAGAAAAGCGTGAGGCCTGCTGCAGCTAGTCTTATCATGAGTTTCGAATCGGTATTTGCTGTAGTAGGCGGATGGATGATACTTGGCGAGACCTTATCTTTAAGGTAGATCTTCGGATGTATCGTCATGTTCGCGGCCATTATTTTAGTCCAGTTGGAGCTGCCCAAAAGAAAAAACTGAAAATTCTCCGATTGTAACTCGTATGAAAGTCATATATAATACAAATGTACAAATAATTTGATATTTTGCAAAGGAGATTATTATGGCTTATACGCTTGACAAGGTCCATCACGTAGGTATTCCTACAAAAGACGAAGACATCGATAAGGTAAAGGATTTTTATACGAGAGTCCTCGGATTCAAGGCAACTGTAGATACGAGATTCAAAGCCAGCGGACACAGGATGCTCTTCCTTGAAAAGGAAGGCATGATCATCGAGTTCTATACTCTCGAAGGTGAATCAAGGATAGGTACGCACGGTGTAGTCGACCATCTTTGTTACATAGGCACCAATATCGAAGAACTCGGAAAAACCATCGCAGCAGAAGGATACGAGATGGAAGAATACATGCTCCAGAGGCATCCCGACGGAAGACCCATGTACGGATTCCAGTTCTTCTACGGCCCTGCAGGAGAATATATAGAGCTTTACGAAGATCATACTCTCCTTTGGGACAAAGAGGAAAAGTAACAGCTCATTAAGAGCTTTTGCAAGTAATATTTTCCTTGTAGTTTTATACTTAAATATGATATACTTTTCAGTGGCTGTTCAGACAGCCACTGATTTGTTATATTAATACGAACAGTATTTTTTAGGAGGAAATATAATACTATGAAGGGTTACACCAGCGAAACCATCAGAAACATCGCTCTTGTAGGACATGGCAGTTCCGGAAAGACCACATTTATTGAAGCTGCTCTCCTTGCAACCGGCGTTATCTCAA
>CAZTHD010000164.1:0-4128 GCA_964613315.1 uncultured Oscillospiraceae bacterium
TATTTACTTGAATCAGAACTGAAGAGTCTTAAGATCCTGGATACAGACGTATTGGGAGAGAAGGTAGTTGATGAATTCGATGAATTCCTCAATTCTATTGATGAAGGAGGAAAAGAATAGATTGTTTTTGTTGATCGTTCTTGCTTCTCTTGCTGCTGATCAATATACAAAATACCTTGTTTCCACTAATATGGTCGAGAATCAGACTATACCGTTTATTTCCGGGATATTTGATATAACTTACGTGAGAAATACAGGCGCTGCATTTGGTATTTTTGCCGGTAAACAATTATTCCTATCAATAGTTACCGGGATAATGCTGCTAGCCTTATCTGTATATGCCATCAGTCAGCGTAAAAAGATCTCTAAGCTTGAGACTGTTTCCATCGCATTGATAGTAGGCGGTGGATTGGGAAATCTAATAACAAGGACTATTTATTCTTATGTTATAGATTTTTTCAACTTTTACTTCTGGCCTGTCTTCAACGTAGCAGATATTGCAATTTGTATAGGCTGTGCCTTGCTTGTGATAACTGTGCTCGTAATAGAACCCAGAAAACAAAAATCTTTAGAAAGCGAAAACATGTAGTTTTACATGGTACAGGAGTATACTTTTACAATTTCAGGAGAGTACGCTGGCGAGAGGATCGACAGCGTACTTTCTTTACTTTTGGAGGGATATTCGAGAAGCTATATCCAAAAATTGATATCCGGGAACAAAATATACGTAAATAATAATTATGTAAAAAAGAATTATTTACTTTCAAGCAACGACATCGTCAAGGTGATCATGCCTGAGCCTACGCCTTCAGCAGCTGTTGCAGAGGATATACCATTAGATATCGTATATGAAGATGATCATCTTATCGTTGTTAATAAAGCTAAAGGGATGGTCGTTCATCCGGCAGCCGGAAATCTTTCCGGAACTTTAGTAAACGCTCTTCTTTACCATTGCGGATCATTATCTGTTATAAATGGTGAAGAAAGACCCGGAATAGTTCACAGGATAGATAAAGATACGTCAGGCCTTCTTGTATGCGCAAAATCAGACGAAGCATATCGAGGACTTCAAAAGCAGTTTTCAGAACATAGCATAACGAGGGTATACAGAGCAGTCGTATATTTTGGCTTTGATGAGGATAGCGGTACTGTAGATGCTCCGATAGGCAGAGACCCTAAAAACCGATTAAAAATGGCTATAGTCAATGATGGCAAGAGAGCCGTTACTCATTGGAGAGTCAGAGAACGATTCAAAGGTTTTACCGAGATCGAAGCGAGGCTTGAGACCGGAAGGACACATCAAATCAGGGTCCATATGACAAGTATAAATCATCCGCTTCTTGGCGATGAAGTATATGGTAACGTAAAAAAACATCCGTATAAAACTGAGGGACAGATGCTCCATGCAGGGATACTGGGATTCGTACATCCTATTAGCGGTCAGTTTATGGAGTTTACATCAGAGCCTCCGGATATATACTTGGACACTTTGCAAAAAATAAAGAATAAATAAATTGAAGGTCAAAAATGAAAAGTGACAGTATTTTAAAAACAATAATCGTTTCGATCATTATTTGCACTTTGCTAATGTGTCAGTGTATTTTACCTGTTTATGGAGATGAACAAGAATCTGGTGTAAGTACATTGCATACACATTATTATTCTGCTACTACCAACAGCTATCACGTATTAGAAGTAGAGTTCGATCCGGACTGGTTCAAAGAGGATGCAAGAGTATATGATCATAATCTTGCAAAACTTTCCATGGGTCTGACAATGGCTGCTTTCAGACCTGACATTAAACATCTTGAGGGAATTTCCAGCATGGATATGAACCTTTATAATTTCCTTGCTGAAGCAGACTTTAAAGACATAAGAAGTGATGACTATGATAAGAATCCTAATATATATTCCGTATCAACTGCTATGGGACATCAACGGATAGGGGAAGGGGATGAAGCCTTTGAACTTATTGCAGTCGGTGTTTGCGGACAGGGATATATAGATGAGTGGGAATCAAACTTTTCTATCGGAGAGGGGGCTGTTCACGACGGTTTCCAAAGATCATCAGATTTAGTTTTCGACCGGATATTCGGATATATAGCCAGTTTGCATCTTGAGGGTCCATTCAAAATCTGGATCTCGGGATTCAGCCGTGCAGCAGCTATTTCGAATTGCACAGCTGCTATGCTTTCCTATTCCAACACTTTCACACAATCGACGGTCTTTGCATATACTTTTGCTACACCAAGAGTCGCAATCGATCCTGATTATAAAAGATATGAGAATATTTGGAATATCGTAGGAAAAACAGATCCTGTTCCTTGTGTGCCATACGCAGAATGGGGTTTTGAAAGATACGGTCAAACTTTATTTCTTCCTTCACTTGAAACAGATTCAAACTACGAAGAGCTAAGAACAGAAGCTGATAAGATCTATAAAGATCTGACAGGGATCGATTTTTGGTATAACAGAGAGACAAATCGTTTACTTAAAACTATACTTGGATATTTGTTGGAACTTTCACCGACTAGTAAAGTCTATTATCAAAGCTTGCAAAACAGGATAATACGTATTTGGGAAGATAAATCACCGATAAATATATTGTCTAATCTTCTTGAAATCGCCAACGATCCCGTACTTATAAATGAAGACACAGAATATGAAGCAGGAGAATTGCTAAATTATCTATTAGCATTAGTAAGAGAATACAGAGAAGGAAACAGTGTATTCAAAAGATGGAATAATAAAACTTCCACAGGAATAAACCTTGCACATTTCCATACTCCTGAGCAATATGTCTCCTGGCTTTTCTCAACTGATGATATAGAGAAGTTGTACAATCCGCATACCAAATACAGTGAGATCTATGTGATCTCTTCCTGTGATGTAGAACTGTTCAAAGACGGT
The DNA here is from genome assembly GCA_964613315.1 of uncultured Oscillospiraceae bacterium. Classification (GTDB taxonomy): domain Bacteria; phylum Bacillota; class Clostridia; order Peptostreptococcales; family Anaerovoracaceae; genus RUG13409. Next base: position 2,911 of record CAZTHD010000164.1, read on the forward strand.
AAACTGATCGAATCGCTTCCATCAATGTTGATATGTACCGGAGAACCCGGAGATTATCATTTCGAAGAAAAACCGGCGAGTGAAAAAATAGACACAAGAAATTTCAAGTATTTGGACTATACAGACAGTCAAATAATTGCAGGTATACCAAGGGACGAAGATTACGCGATCAAGGTAAAGACCGATGATGAGACCTCTTTCACACTGTTCGAGATGGACTATGAAGCCGGACATCAAAAACCTTACCTTCTGACCGTGGTTACTTACATTATGCCTGAAAACAGCGATTTGACCATCAGTTTTGCAGGTCAGAACCCCGGCGATCAGATCGATCAGAATACATCCTTTGCGTTTGAAAAGCCAATGGAAACGATAGTTACTTCATCACAGGCAATAAACGAGGAGATGTATTACTTTGAGACCATTGACTCTGATATAGACGTATCCAGTGCTGTGCTCATTTCAAAGCGCACTACAAACAGATTAAATTGGGCACAGGCTGTAATGCTTACAATTAGCGCAGCATTGTTTTTGATCGCGCTGATATTCTTTGATCTGACTTATATTATTGGAAGAATAAGATTCTCTTCCAGGAAGAAGAGAGGAATGATTCCACAAAATGATAAATACAGAGGATTACCAACTCTGTGTGTTTACTCTATATTCCTATTGTTTTTGATCATGGAATTCTACGCTCAACTGCTACCGTATAACAAAGGGATATTACTGATATTCAAATTAGTTATAGGGCTGATCTCAGTCTTTATAGCTTACTATGGTTACAGAAGAAACAAGGCTAAATTGTCTTTATGGATAATGATAGGTCTTGCGTCATTAACTGTCGCAGACGTCAGTATGAGCATAAATACAATGGTAGGTCCTATATTCCATATCATCGCTTATCTGGTACTTGCCTATGCATATTACAAAGATGAAAAGCCTGAGAAGCTTCAGGTGATCATAAGCAGTTTGATATCATTGATCGCTATAGGTTTCATAATGTCGATAAAGGGCGAATATGGAATACTGAGAGTGTACGCTATCGTTTATCTTGTTTCTGTAGGAATGGTGCTCAGCGGTTCAATGAACCAGAGCCGAGTTGTTTTGATAGGTTCTATACTGCTTGCTTTGTCCGGAATATTATTCATGTACAATACCATTAACGGAACAACGTTCATAAGTCATATCATCTCACTGGGAACATATTATGCTGCTATT
>CAZTHD010000165.1:0-4083 GCA_964613315.1 uncultured Oscillospiraceae bacterium
GATCTCTTTCCTATCATCTTATATTATTCTTCCTTTCACATATTCATTACTGCGGGGGCTACGCATATCGCGACCAGCGCTACCAAAAGAAGCATAAGTGGAAAACACAATTTGGTTTCCGCCACCTTTGCTCTGGCTCTGGCGTCGCTGAGCCTGCTGTTTTGCATCTGAAGCCTTTCTCTTTCCAACTTGTCACAGAGCTCGCTTCCCTTATCTCTGCTGTCGATAAGGAGAAGTGAAAATCTCAGCAGATCCTTGCTTTTGATCTTTTTTGCAGCTTCGAAAAGCATAGCTTCGAAAGCCACGTTTTTCTTTCTCGATCCTTCGTAAACGTGACGGAACAATATAGCAGCGGGAGTTTCTTCATCTCTCATGTCCTTTATCAATTCACCAAGGGCTGCGCTGAGAACAAGCCCCGCGTTGAGATAGAGGGAAAGCTTCAGGCTTATGCTGTATAGTTCCGATTCTAAAGCTCTAATCTCATTATCTTTAAGCTCCAGAGTACTGAGACCGTGATCATTATCAGGGCAGCAGTCATAAGTATCCTTCCTGCCATACTTCCGTAAAGCGGCTTTACATAGCTGTATGAGCTTATGTTCAGGAAGAACAGCACCGCTGCCGGCATTATCAGCATTATCAGTGTATCTATTTTCTTCTCTGCAAGTACAGCTCTTGCCTCCCTGCCGTACTCTATTTTCTCTATCAAAATGTATGCGCTCTTTAAACATACTTCCTCAAGATCTCCTCCGCATCTTCTGCATATGCTGCAGGAACTTGCAAAAAGCTTTATCTCTTCTATACCGCTTCTTTCGCCAAGCTCTGACAAAAGCTGCTCTATCGATGCATTTTGCTGCTCGTATCTTTTTGCAATATCCAAAAGTTCCGGATAGAGTATCGAACTCTCCCCGATGAACATGCCTATGGACGACGCGGCATCCTCTATAGCTCTCGGAAGCTGCCTGCCTGCAGCTATGGAAGCCGATATGGAATAAAGAGCGTCTTTGAACTCACCCAGCATGTTTTCTTTCCTTTTTTCACGCAGATGATCCGCATACCTGTCCTCGAAATAAGGTGATATACACAGGAGCAAAAGTCCTGCTGCGATGCTGTCGTAAAAGAGCATCCCTATCACAATGCAAAAAACTAGAGCTACGAGGTAGTATTCCTTCTTTTCCTTTGAAGACAGCCTATACGTCCTGTAATCCTTTGGTGAGGGTCCTTCCTCTGAGGGGATTCGCAGTCCTTGATAAAGCTTCTCCTTTATTTCTTTCAAATATAGTGTTAAGTTCGATCTCTCCATCTTTCATGCCGCATACTTCACAGATCTCCATCACTCTTCTGTGTCCGTCTGAAAATCTTTTAAGCTGAACTATCAGATCTATGGCATCCGCTATCTGGTTTCTGACTGCGCTCAAAGGGAAGCCGCTTCCTGCAATATGAAGGGTCTCGAGTCTTCCGAGCATCCCTTTCGGGGAATTCGCATGTCCCGTGGAAAGAGAGCCGTCGTGTCCGGTGCTCATGGCAGCCAGCATATCTACGACTTCATCGCCTCTGACCTCTCCTACGATGATGCGATCGGGACGCATCCTAAGGGAGGTTTTTATAAGGTCCTTGATGGATACTGCGCCTTTTCCCTGGCTGTTAGAAGACTTGGCTTCCATCCTGATCATATTTTCATGATTCCTGATCTGAAGTTCTGCGCTGTCCTCAATAACGATGATCCTCTCATCGGGAGGTATGCAATCCGATAATATGTTCAAAAAAGAAGTTTTCCCGCTGCTTGTCCCACCGCTTACGAAGATATTGCATCCTGCTTCGACTGCCGAGCGTATGAACCCGGCAGCATCTTCGGATATATCTCCTCTTGCTATGAGCTCGTCCATGGTGATCTTCGTCTTTCCGAATTTTCTTATGGTGAGTATCGGTCCTCCTATAGCTATATTGTCATTGACTGCATTTATCCTTGAACCATCTGAAAGTCTCGCATCGACTATTGGATTAAGGTCGTTTATTTCCCTCCCCACCTTAGCAGCAAGCCTTTGGATTATGGCAACAAGCTGATCTTTTGAATCAAGGCATACGCCTGACTTTTCAAGATGTCCGTCTCTTTCGATGAATACTGAATCAAATCCGTTGACCATGATCTCAGATATCCCGTCGTCATCTGCAAGTTCCTGCAGGAGCTCAAGATCGCATCTAAGGCAGGAAAAAACCTTCTTTGCAAAAATGAGGCAATCCTCGGTTTTTGATTTAAAAAAACTTGGATCGCAGCAGACTACCTGTCTGCAAAGATCCAGCAGCTCATCATCACTTGCAGTGAGCTGCATCTTTTTCCTGACGTCATCGGCAAGTACTGACGGTAGAGGGGCTTTAAGCAGTTCCGAATAATTCTTCAGCAAGCTGTCTCACCTCCGCCCCGAACTGATCGTGAATATCTACTTCTCCATCCTCAAAACTTTCAGTATCCTCAAAGGGCGAGAAGCTATATAGAGAAGGCCTGAACTTGAGTCCCTTGATATTCAATTCAAGATGTCTCAGAAAAGCATCATTGTGCCTTTTTTGTGCCGGAAGATATCCGGATACGACTACAACTTTCTCACAGCAGCTGATGAGCTTCTCGGAAAGAGGCATCTTGTATGGAATATCAAGTATGACCAGGTCGTAGAGCTTTGAACGGGAAATGCTCTCAAGTACAGTTTCAAGTCCCCTTTCGCTGAGCATATGCAGCGGATTTATATATCCTTTATCGTGGACGTATCTGACACCGAAGTCATCCTTGCACAAAGACAGCTTCAAAGTCTTATCACCGCCGTAGCTAAGTCCCGTATCAAAAAAAGCAGGTTCTTTTAAGGCGGACGGCGGACACATCTTTTCAGACAAAGTATCCAGGCTCAGCACAAACACTCTTTTTTTGCGGAGTTTAGATACTATCCTTGCAAATGCGACTGCGCTGCTGCTGCAGCCTGTCCCGCCGCATGCCGAAGTAAAGCAGACGAATTCTATTGTTTCTATAATTTACCTCTTTGCTTCATTATACCGCCCTGTTTTTAAATGTCAATATTTACCTGTAATATTTTGGCAACTACAGGGCAACAAAAAAACCGGCCCCATTTAAGGGACCGGCGCTGTACAAATGTTATCAGAACTCCATCTTCTTTTCGATATATGCTCTTAATTCCGTCATGGGAACTCTTTCCTGTTCCATAGTATCGCGGTCACGTACTGTTACACATCCGTCGGTTTCCGTATCGAAGTCCACTGTCAGGCAGAAGGGAGTTCCGATCTCGTCTTCTCTTCTGTATCTCTTTCCAATGGATCCGCCTGCATCATAGTCAACCATGAAGTACTTGGAGAGCTCTGCATAAAGAGCTTCTGCTGCTTCATTCTGCTTCTTTGTAAGAGGCAGTACCGCTGCCTTGAACGGAGCAAGGAACGGGTGGAAGTGCATGACTACTCTTGAATCCTGTTTTTCTGCTGTTGAAAGATCCTGCTCTTCATATGCATCGCAAAGGAATGCAAGAGTTACTCTGTCAGCTCCAAGAGACGGCTCTACCACGTAGGGTATATATCTCTTCTTTGGATCGTTGGGATCTATGTACTCCATGCTCTGGCCGCTCGTCTCCTGGTGGCGTGTAAGATCGTAATCCGTACGGTCGGCAATGCCCCAGAGCTCGCCCCATCCGAAGGGGAAGAGATATTCGAAGTCAGTCGTTGCCTTTGAATAGAATGAAAGCTCTTCCTTTTCATGATCGCGTAGACGAAGCTTTTCCATGTTCATTCCGAGAGATTCTAGGAATTTTCTGCAGTATGCGCGCCAGTAATCGAACCATTCGAGATCCGTATCGGGCTCACAGAAGAACTCGAGTTCCATCTGCTCGAATTCTCTTATCCTGAAGATGAAGTTTCCTGGAGTGATCTCATTTCTGAAGGATTTACCTATCTGGGCTATTCCGAAGGGAACCTTTTTTCTGGTAGTTCTCTGAACGTTCTTGAAGTTTACGAAAATGCCCTGAGCCGTCTCCGGACGGAGATAGATCTCAGCCTTTGAATCTTCAGTTACACCCTGGAAGGTCTTGAACATCA
>CAZTHD010000166.1:0-4078 GCA_964613315.1 uncultured Oscillospiraceae bacterium
CATGAGCGTCGCCTATATCTATGACGAGCTTTTGGTAAAGACAGGCTATCTTCCGGTGCTCGAGGAGATGAAGACTGTAGAAGCAGACGGAAGGATAGAAAACCTTCTGGAATTCAAATCAGTCATCGCAGAAAAGGAAAAGGAGCTTAGCGACGGCGAGAGCCTGACTCTGGACAATTTCATGGAAGGCCTGGCTCTCATATCGGACGTCGACAACCACGATCCCGATACGGACGCAGTGGTCATGATGACCCTGCATTCCGCAAAGGGCCTGGAGTTTCCCGTCGTTTTCATGCCGGGCATGGAAACAGGCATATTCCCCTCTTACAGGACCATAGACAAAGGAGACGACCTGGAGGAAGAAAGAAGGCTCTGCTACGTAGGCATGACCAGGGCAAAGGAAAGGCTGTTCCTCACATCCGCCGAGATGAGGATGCTATACGGCAAGACGGATTTTTCCACGGAATCCCAGTTCCTCAAGGAAATAGACAGAAAGTTCATGACGGGAGACGCCCTCTACGAAAGAAAGAGCAGATACAGCTCCTACGATAAATACGATACGGAAAGCGACTTCTCTTACGGCAAGTACGTGTCGCCCATAGCATCGGCCACCGCAGTGAGAGCAAAAAGCAGCGAGATATCTAAAAAAGCGACTCTCGCCGGCGTGGAGCTTTCTCCCGGCGATAAGGTGGAGCACGACAAGTTCGGCGAAGGTACCGTTATAAACTCAAACGGCAACATAGTGACAGTGATATTTGACAGCGTGGGCACGAAGAAACTTGCAAAGGACTTAGCTCCGCTGAAGAAGATATGAAGGTGAAATGATGGAAGATCCAAAAAAAAGAATGGAAGAGCTATATGCTCTCATAGAGTATCACAGCAACCGCTACTATAACATGGACGATCCGGAGATATCGGATTATGAATACGACCTTCTCACAAGGGAGCTCAGAGCCCTTGAAAAGGAATATCCCATGTTCGCAAGGGAAGATTCCCTTACGACTAAAAAGGTCGGAGGCACGGCAAAAAGGGAGTTCAGGAAGGTCCAGCACGACGTTCCAGTCATCTCTCTTCAGGACGTCTTCAGCAAGGAAGAAGTCATAGCCTTTGCCGAAGGTATATTATCAAGGTATCCTGATACCGTATTTACGGTGGAAAAGAAAATAGACGGACTGACCCTCGTCCTTCGCTATAGGAACGGAAAGCTGGAAGACGCCATAACAAGAGGCGACGGCAGCATAGGGGAGAGCGTGTACGAGAACGCTCTTGTTATAGACGCCATCCCCAAGACCCTTCCCATAGATCTTCCTTATCTCGAGGTAAGGGGAGAGTGCTACATGGACAGCGCCCATTTCGAAGCTGCGAACAAAAAGCAGGAGGAAACGGGCGGAAAGACCTATCAGAACAGAAGAAATTTTGCTGCGGGCACCTTAAGGCAGCTCGATCCCGCCGTGGTAAGGGAAAGGGGCCTTGACATATTCATCTTCAATTTGGAGATAGCGGAAGGCAAGACTTTCACTTCCCATTACGAGACCCTGAAGTGGCTTGGAGAGATAGGTTTCCACGTCCTCGAAGAGCCCATACTTGCAAAGAGCGCAGAAGAGGTATGGAAAGGCATAGAGCACATAGGGGATATTAGGTACAAGCTGGATTACGGTCTCGACGGCGCAGTGGTGAAGGTGGACAGTCTGGCCTTGAGAAGGGAGCTTGGCATGACTTCTAAGGTCCCCAGATGGGCCGTCGCATACAAATATCCGCCGGAAGAAAAGGAGACCACCGTGGAGGACATAGTGGTGCAGGTGGGAAGGACAGGAAGGCTCACGCCCCTTGCCATATTAGATCCCATAAGGCTCGCAGAAACTACCGTGAGCAGAGCTACTCTTCACAACGGAGACTATATACGCGATAAAGGCATAAGGATAGGAGACAGGGTCATAGTAAGAAAGGCCGGAGATATAATCCCGGAGGTGGTGGAGGTATCGAAGCACCTGGGAGATAAGGCATTTGAAATGCCTTCAGTATGCCCCGTATGCGGATCTTTGGTGGAGATGGAGCAGGGCGGCCCCCACATGAGATGCACAGGGACTTCCTGCCCGGCAAAGGACTCAAGATCCATGGCTTACTTCATATCGAAAGATGCCATGAACATGGAAGGCTTTGGTCCTTCCGCAATAGAAGCCCTCATATCCGAAGGTTACATAAGGAGCATACCCGATATATACGATCTTAAAGACCACAGAGAAAAGCTCATCGAGGAGGGCATAGTCGGAAAGGAAAAGAGCGTAGATAACATCCTTGCGGCCATAGAAAGGTCAAAGGACAACGATATAGACAGGCTGATCACGGGACTTGGCATAAGGAACGTTGGAAAGCAGTCCGCAAAGGTCCTTGCAGGAAGATATGAGGATATGGAAGCTCTCATGAGAGCGGGAGAAGACGAGCTTAAAACTCTTCCCGATTTCGGAGACGTCGTTGCTTCTGAGATCGTTTCATTCTTTAAGGATGAGAAGAATACGGAATGCATAAGGAGGCTTGCGGAGGCAGGAGTCAACATGAAGTCTAAAGCTGCTTCCAAGAAGAGGGACAACAGATTCGAAGGAAAAACCTTCGTCCTTACCGGGACCCTGCCAACCATGACCAGGGATGAAGCCTCGTCTATCATAGAGAGCTTCGGAGGCAAGGCCTCATCCAGCGTATCGAAAAAGACCGATTACGTGCTGGCGGGAGAAGCGGCAGGTTCTAAGCTTACAAAAGCCCAGGACCTCGGCATAACCATAATAGACGAAGACGAATTCAAAAAGATGTGCGAATAGTAAAAAACAGGCCCCTCAAAAGGCCTGTTTTCAAATCATATTGATCTCGCCGCTGGACAGGGTGACGATGCCGGAGTCTGTTTGTATTATAAGATTGCAGCTTTCGTTTATTCCCGTCACGGTGCCTGTTCTTTCTTCGCCCTCATAAAGGAAACTCACCATCCTGCCCAGGGTGCCCAGCCTTCTTGAATATCCCGAAAGTATATCAGCGTCAGACATGGATGAAAAGAGGAGCTCAGAGATCTTTTTTATAAGTATCCTCTTCGGCACGTCTCCTATGCCTCCTGCGCTTTGTTTCAGTTCCTCGGGAAGGCTGTCTACGGAAGTGTTTATCCCTATGCCGACTATGTACTTGGCTCCTATGTGCTCGCAGAGTATGCCGCAGACCTTTTTCCCTTCAAGAAACACGTCGTTGACCCATTTTATGCGGGGCTCAAGTCCGCATATCTCCTCAAGAGCCATGCATACGGCAAGGGCTGCTTTAGGCGTCAAAAGAGTCGAATCATTGGGCGAGAGATGGCCGTTTGACGTCTCTTTTCCTTCTTTGAAGAGGCATGAAAAGTATATCCCTCCTTCAGGGGAAGCGAAACTGTGGCGGCCTCTTCCTCTTCCTGCGGTCTGGCTGTCGGCCCACACTATCGTGCCTGCAGGAAGGGCGTTTTTCTCCATATAGTTGTTTGTAGAGTCTACGTTTTTAAGGTGTATCAACATGATGTCTATCAGTCTCCGATGACCGTCACTGTCACGTTATCAGGCGCTTTGAAGGAAAAGCGCATGAGGTCTGTGTATGGATCTGCTTCGAAGGGGCCGGTTTCTTGCATACGAAGATATCGATCGCCGGCATCAGCACCACCAGTATGAATACCATGACTGTGATATAGATGCAAGTTTCAAGGCTGTTTGTTCTCATTAACATATATTCCACCTGTCTTTTCCTTAAGTGTTTTGTGTATTGTATCACAAAGAGAGCATATCTGCTGTGATATATTCGAGAAAATAGATGGCAATCGCTTCCATTTTCTTGAAATCCTACAGACGCTGAAGTATAATCCTTAATTGTAGTTTTTAACATTAGTTAACGTGGAACTTAAGAGTATATTAGACAGGTAAAGAAAATGAGTTATAAAAGAGTTTTATCCATACAGGACATTTCATGTTTCGGGCAGTGCTCAACGACGGTGGCTCTTCCCATCATTTCAGCTTGCGGAGTAGAGTGCGCGATACTTCCTTCCGCAGTCCTTTCCACCCATACGGCAGGTTTTACG
>CAZTHD010000167.1:0-1012 GCA_964613315.1 uncultured Oscillospiraceae bacterium
TTTATTAGTATTTAAGGGAATATCCGTATCCCTCAGAGATAGCAGGCGAAAGGGAGCTGATGGAAATCGCAAGGCAGCGCGCCTTCAAACAGGAATAGTGCCATAATCAACTGATCGCGATACAAGAGAAGGCCGGGCATATGCCCGGCCTCATCTTGCATATATATCCGATCTAGTACAGATCTCCCATCATCACGGCTCCGTTCAGGAACTGCTTCGCGGTATCCGGCCCCATGAAGGCCAGCGCCTTCTCGCAGGCGTCCCACCATTCGTCGGTGTACGCCGGCATATTCTTCATCTTTTTCATGGTTTTCTGCCATTTGATCATTCCGAGTATCATTTTAAGCATAGCGTCCGCCTCCTTTTATACCTGATAGCTATCAACGAATCTGTTGAGAGCCAGCTGGTTTTCTCTCTTGCAGTCGTTCCTGTAGGAAAGCATAAGTCTGTGTCCTACGACGTAGCCTTCGCCAAGGCCGTCTATGAGGGCTTTGACGTGGTCTATGCATTCCTGCTCAGTCCCCTGTCCGAGGACTGCGGAATCGACTCCTCCCATAAGGGCAGTGTTGGGAAGCGCTTTCCTCAGCTCGAAGAGATCTCCTTTTTCAGGCCATAAAGCGAAGCAGCCTCTGGGTACGTCGGCAAACATATCGGCGAATCTGTCGATCTCTGCTTCCGCGTAGAAGGAGCATATCTTGCCGCTGTCTCTTGCCATCCCTATGATCTCCAGCATCTGGGGGAGATAGATCTTTTCGAATTGCTCGCGGCTCATTATGGAATGGGCCAGCATAGCGGTATGCATATCGTCTATCTTCTTCGATCCGTCGGCGTCGAATATGGCTTTGAATCCCTGCTTGTTTCCGTTCTCCCACATTATGCTGCAGGCTTCGGCTATCTCTTTGTTTTTCCTTCTTAAGTCTATGCCCATGCCTTTGATTCCCTTCAGCCAGAAGAGTAGTTCGAAGGGAAGAAGAGACCCCGTGCCTAAGGTGGGTACCTGATATTTCTCGTT
>CAZTHD010000167.1:1022-4068 GCA_964613315.1 uncultured Oscillospiraceae bacterium
GAGCTTTTCTGAATCCATATCGGGATACTTCTTTGCGAACATTTTTCTTCCGATCCCGACCGGATCCTTGGCGTAGGCCACGTAGTCGTCGGAATCGAATATCCCTTCGATATCCTTAGCGTACACGGAATCCGATGTTTCATCGAAAAGATGAAGCCCTCCGCCGAGGGCGTCTGTGAACGCGAGCGCGTCCCTTGTTCCGAAATCGGCGTAAGCGTCAAAACGGTATCTTTCGTGATAACCGACGACGACCTTCTCCATCACCTTCCAGTTATACAGAGCTTCTTTCTGAGAGTACTGCGAATCGAGTATCTTCCAGGTGAAGCAGTTGGAGATGTTGGGCGTTTTCTCAGGTTTTTTGAAGCTGAGGGCGTCTCTGAACAGTTTGACTCTCCATTCAAGGGTGTCCCTTTCCATTGCTTTTGTTCCTCCTTTACTCTTAATTACTCATTAACGAATTCCCAGCAATGTATTTGCAAAAGCTGTGCTATTAATTTTTTAGCATCAAGCTTTATCTGGATTTTCATGATGGTCTTTTTGGGATATGTGGTCAGAAGTTCATCATGGCATTTATGAACTGCATTACGAAGCCTTCTCTTTCGTTTTCGGGCATGAATTCGCAGCTGTCAGCCACTTCGGCCCACCATTCATCGGTATAGGCAGGTTTACTGCTGAGTTTCTTCATTCTTTTCTTCCAATGGGACATTCCTATCATTGCTTTGATAATGTTCATAGCAGTTCTCCTTTCCTAGATCCTGTAGTCTTTGACGAAATTGCAGACAGCGAGCAGATTCTCCCTGTTGCAGTCGTTCTTGAAGCTTATCATCTTATCCTGTGAGAATATGAAGCCGTCTCCCATGGTATCTATGATCCTCTTCGCCGTGTCTACGCAGTCCTGCGGAGTGGAACGGCCGAGAGTATACGTGGGCATGCCTCCTGCGATTGCCGCATTGGGAAGTGATGCTCTTACATCGAAGACGCTGTCCGTTTCCGGATGGATGCAGATGACACCCTTGGGGTAATCGGCAAAGAAATCCTTGAAGCGGAGCATGGAGCTTTCGCAGTATGCATAGAGCTGCTTGCCGCATTCCTGCATGGCGTCGGCATAGGGTTTGAGATGGATCCAGTAGAACTTTTCGAACTGGGCCGGTGTCATGACGGCATAGGCAAGGAGCGCAGTGTATGCGTCTATAGCGAAGGCCGATGTGTCGCTGTTTACTATTCCCTGGATCTGCGGAAGAGTGCGCGCCTCAAAGAGCGCATTGAGAGCAGCGAGCAAGTCTTCTTCATGGCGCCTCATGTCAAGGGATATGCCCTTGATCCCTCTTCCCGCTGAGTTGAAGTTCTCGATGGGAACGAGCACGGCTGCCTTCATCGCCTTCAGGAGAGGCCTTTCGTAGGTCTTGGTAACGATATCCGTGATTTTGTTCGTGTACTGTCCGAATGCCATGAGCTCGTTCATGGCGTTAAGTACTTTGAGTGAATCCCCGTGGGGGTATTTGCGCTTGAACATCTCCTTATAGAAGGCATCGACATCTTTTGCGCAGAGCTTGTAGTCTTCAGGCTCTATGAACACCATGTCTACTACGTTCAGACCTTCGGAGTTTTCGTCGAAAATATAGCAGCTGCCCTCGCCCATGGCGTTGGCAAGATTTAAGGGGTTTCTGGTCCCCAGATCCGAATGGGCGTCGAAATCGTAGCGCTGTACGAAATCGCATACTACCTTGCTCATCTTTTTGCTGTCGGTAAGAGCCTCTTTGAAACTGAATTCGGAATCATGGATCTTCCAGGTGTAAAACTGTGCCAGATGCGGAGCCTTGCTAGTGTGTTTGAAGTTCACCGCATCTCTGAACAGCTGTACGCGGTCCATGAATGCTTTTGAGTATTCCATATTTCCCTCCTCTAAATACTGCACATGTGAAGTGGTAAATAAAGTATATATCACTGCACATGTGCAGTCAATATGTTTTTTGGGAAAGAACTGTGGTATAATCAGAAAAAATCGGGAAAGAGCAAGAGATATATGAAAGCGGACCCTTCATCAAAAGAGAATACAGGCAACAGAAGACTGATCCTTGAAACAGCGAAGAGGCTCTATTACGAAAGAGGTATGGAGGATGTTTCATTTGACGAGATAGCAGATATTTGCGGAGTGACGAAATCCCTCATACGCTATCATTTCAGAAGCAAGGCAAAGCTTGCGAACGAACTCTTCGGGACCTACTCCAAGGAACAGGCCAACGTCTTCTTCAGGAAGGCCTATGCCCTGGGCGGGTCATACAGCAATATAGACATACTGGATGCATATTCCATACTATGCCTTAGGTATTACTGTGCCGACGAAAAGGCTCTTCGTTTCTACACCCAGCTCTTCTCCTGCAGCTTTACGGACATATCCTACGGTATAGAAGATTTCTACAAGGTAGGCGGCAGACAGCCCCAAAGGGACGATCCCGACTATCATCACATGATATATATAGGGTCGCAGTATGCTGCAAGAGGCCTCATATATCACTATGCCACAGGCGAGATAAAATGCGATGAAAAGACCTTTGCTAAATACTATATAGGCCTGAGCAAGGCTCATATTCAGGATGAGGCCGAGAGGGAAAGATCTCTTGATAGAGCCTATGAGATCTTGGAAAGGGTAAGCATCAGTTTCGAGCCCTGCTTCGTATGGGCCTGATGATATTTAGATAGTTTTTATGTATGTCCGATTTGTAGATAATAATTCCCTAGCCCTATCTGTAGTTTTGCATTCATCTGTCATAGTATATAATGTATGTAAAAGAATTACAGGAGGCAAACATGGACTATATCAAGAAGACATTAGAAGTTCTCGGCAAAAAGTGGGCGCTTGTTACTGCAGGTACAGAAGACGATTTTAATATGATGACGATAGAGTGGGGCGGTTTTGGTTCGATCTGGGGAAAGCAGGTAGCAACTGTGTATGTCCGCAAATCAAGATATACTCACGAGTTTATGGATAAGAATGACTATTTTACAGTGAGCTTTTATCCGGAAGAATATAAGAAGATTTTGGGAA
>CAZTHD010000168.1:0-4030 GCA_964613315.1 uncultured Oscillospiraceae bacterium
TCGGCATGATGACCAACTATTCCGAAAACGTCCTCGGTATACTCTACCGCAGAAAAGACGCTAAAGGCGAATGGCACGGCGGAGCAATGTACTATTTAAGAGACGGTCTCGGAGCAAAGAAGGGTATGAAGGGGGTAGGCGCAGTCCTCGCAGTGCTTTTCAGCTTCTTCTGCTTCCTCGCATCTTTTGGTATAGGGAACATGAGCCAGGTCAATTCCATGGTATCCAACGTTGAGAACGCTTTCGGTATCCCGAAGTTCGCTACGGGCATATTCCTGGTCTTGGCAGTAGGCGTGGTCATCATAGGAGGACTCAAAAGAGTCGCAGCCATAACGGAAAAGCTGGTGCCCTTCATGGTTATTCTGTACTTCCTCGGTACCTTCGTCATAATATTCAAGAACATAACTCTGGTTCCCGCCATATTTGGATCCATATTCAAATGCGCATTCTCGGTAAAAGCTGCAGTGGGAGGCGGCATAGGAGCCGGCATCGCGGCGGCAATGAAGTGGGGCTTCAAAAGAGGCGTCTTCTCCAACGAAGCAGGCCTTGGATCCTCGGTCATGGTACACTCCAGCTCCAACGTCAAAGAGCCCGTAAGACAGGGCATGTGGGGCATCTTCGAAGTATTCGCAGATACCATCATCGTATGTACTCTTACGGCGCTTACGATCCTCAGTTCCGGGGTCATGAACCTTGAAACAGGCGAAGTAGCACTTGCTGATATTCCTTCATCAACATATATGAGCTATGCCTTCTCACAGGTATTCGGCCAGGCAGGAGCCTGGTTCATAGCTCTGGCCATACTTCTCTTCGCATACTCCACGGTACTCGGATGGAGCCATTACGGCGCGACAGCATGCCATTATCTCTTCGGAGACAAGTCCGTGCTTCCCTACCGTATAGCCTTCGTCATAGTGGTATTCCTTGGATCCATAATGGAAGCTCAGCTCGCCTGGGATATCTCGGATACCTTTAACGGCCTCATGATGCTTCCTAACCTCATAGGCGTCTTGGTCTTAAGCCCGCTGGTAATGAAGTGCACTAAGAACTACGTGGACAGAAAGCTACACGGCAAAGATCTGGAGCCGATGCTCTCGATGTTCGGAGACATCCAGGAAGACGAAGAAGAGCAGATCAGAAACGCAAAGACAGAAGAAGAGGCTGAGTAGCAGATCCTTTTCAAGACATAATAAATCAAGGGCTCCCGCCGGGAGCCCTTCATATTTTCATCATTCTGTATCCTATCCCTATATGGGTCTGTATGAACTGGGGCGAATCGGGAAGAGGCTCCAGTTTTTTTCTTAAGCTGACCATGAATACCCTGAGGGACGCTATGTCGTTGTCCCAGCTCCTTCCCCATATGTTCTGGGTGATATAGGTATGGGTAAGGACCTTTCCGGTGTTTTTGGCAAGAAGGCATAAAAGCTTGTATTCCATGGGTGTAAGCTTCAGCTCTTCATCTCCGAGGTATGCGCATCCGGCGGCATAATCTATCCTTAAGTCTCCGTTAGTATACACGGAGCTGTCCTTTCCGCTGTCGCTGTTTATGAGGGAAAGCCTCCTTACGGTCACCCTGAGACGGGCGAGGAGCTCTTCCACGGAGAAGGGTTTTGTCAAGTAGTCGTCGGCCCCCGCATCAAGGGCTTCTATCTTATCTTCATCCTCGCTCCTGGCGCTGATGACTATGATGGGCATGTTGGACCAGTCTCTTATCTGCTTTATCACGTCTATCCCGTCCATATCCGGAAGGCCCAGGTCCAGGAAGACTACGTCCGGGTTGTGGGATGACGCAAGCATCAGGGCTTCGCCTCCGTTTGCAGCCGTCAGATATTTATATTCGTGGGTCTTAAGGGTCGTGACTATGAGGTTCCTTACGGGAGCATCGTCTTCGACTACAAGTACGCATATCTTATTCATCTAATTTCACCTCCGCTGCGGGAAGGGAGAAGGAAAAGCGGCATCCGCTTGGCTCATTGTCACTGAGCTCTATGGTCCCTCCGTGGGCTTCTACTATGGACTTGCAAAGGGCAAGGCCAAGGCCCAGTCCTCTTCTTCCGTCTGCTATCTTGCTCTTTCCCGTATAGAACATCTCGAATATATGAGGCTTGACGTCGTCTGCGATGCCGGGGCCGTTGTCGCTTACGCTTACGACTATATGGTCTTCTTCCTTGGTGCTTTCTATGACGATCTCCGACCCTTTCGGAGTGTTCTTCACGGCGTTGTTGACGAGGTTTATGATCACCTGGGATATGAGCCTGCTGTCCATCCTCGCTATCTGAAGATCCTCTGTTTCCACGACTTTTATGCTGTGCTCCGAAGCGCTGCGGTCCACGTGCCTTAAGGCTTCCCTTATGACGTCATCGACTATGTCCGTAGTCATATGGAGCTCCATCTTTCCGTTTTCTATGCGGGAGAGGAAGAGCAGGTTCTCGACCAGGTCTATGAGCCACTCCGAGTCATCATATATATCGGAGAATATCTGTCTCAGCGTATCCTCGTCGAGTTGATCGTAGCTCGAGAGAAGGGTGCTGGCATTTCCCGAGATGGAGGTAAGGGGAGTCCTTATGTCGTGGGAGACAGACCGGAGAAGGTTTGAGCGAAGCTGTTCGTTCCTCGCTATCATTGCGGCTTTTTCCTTTTCTTCCGCATTCCTAATGCTTTCGAGGGCTAAGGCGCATTCTCCTATCATGGAGCTGAAGATGCCTGATTCGAAGGATTCCGGGGTGCGGCTTCCGGTAAGGACTGCTATGACTCCGTAGCAGTGATCGTTTATGGCTATGGGGAAGTACTGTGCCGGCGCTTTTGAGTAGTCGCTAAAGCCCCTTCCTGCAGGCATCCTGTTTTCAAATACCCATTCGGCTGCATCTTTTTCCGCTTCAGCCTGGCCCTGGCTGTTTTGAAGATAAAAGTACATGGGGCTTCCCAGAGCTCCGTCTTCTGCCGGGTATATCACTGCATCGAGGTCCAAAAGCTTTATGACCTGCCTTCCCGTGACCTTCAGGGCAGTGCTGCTGTTTTCTGCTTTTTGCAGCAGTCTGTTGGTGTCGAAGAGAAGCCTCGTTCTGAATGCTTCCTTGGCGGATCTGCTGGCGTTGTCTTTGAGCCTGTTTGCGAGGGACCCCGTTATGAGGGATGCGGTGAGCATTATCGCAAAGGTCACCAGGTATTCGGTCTCGTAGGTGTGGAAGCTGAATTTAGGGTCTATGAACAGGTAGTTGAAAAGGAGCACGCTCAGAAGCGAGCCTGCCGCTCCGTATACGGGGCTTACGGTGGCTACGGAAATAATGAGTACTCCTAAGATGTAAACGGTGATGATATTGGCTTCAGAAAAGCCGAAATAGGTAAAAAGAAGGCCGATGGCCGAAGCTGCCATGAGCACCAGCAGCGCCGTGAGGCTGTCCTTTGCCGTAGGCCTGATGAGGTCTGCTTTGAGTATTCCGGCCCTGCGCTGTTTCAGATCCGCATCGGAATCGGGGATTATATATACGTCTACGTCGGGGACGCTTAGTATTATCTGCTCCGTCAGGGTGGGCTTGTCCCAGAAGTGGCGGCGCTTAGTGCTGCTCCTTCCCACCACTATCTTAGTGGCGCCTGAGACGTGGGCGTACTCTGCTATTTGGGAGTGTACGTCGTCGCCTTCTATGGTCGCCACCGAGGCTCCCGACTGCTCCGCATAGTTTATATTCTCCCTGATGCGGGTCTTGTCTTCTTCGGAGAGTTCATCAAAAAAAGAGGGTTTGATATATATGGCCGTAAGGACAGCATTAAAAGCTTCTGCCATCTTAGCCGCTGCGGCGATGACCTTTTTGTTAGACGGTGAAGATGACAGGCATACAAGTATGCGTTCGCTTTTTTCTTCTGTTCTGTCCATTGGCGATAACCTCTTTATTCAATTGTATCACAGTCATCGTCTTCTGTCCTGAAATCGTCGTGAAACTTCCTTTCGAAGTATTCCACGGCAAAGTATATCAGGATGAGGAAGGCCATGAAAATGATGTAAAGTACAGTGTCTCTCATATGGCTCAACTTC
>CAZTHD010000169.1:0-4029 GCA_964613315.1 uncultured Oscillospiraceae bacterium
ATGGTCGAAGAATTTCTTTCCTTCGGCAATCGAAAGATTTGTAGTATGCAGGGACCAATTGAATACCGTTGCGGGATAATCTTTGTATACTTCGAAATCATTGACTCTTCCCCTGTAACCGCATACGTGAGCTATGTTGATAGGATGTATGGAGTTTGCAAGTTCGAGTATCTTGATCTCGCTTGGCTTTATATATTTGCAATATTGTTCGTATGTAAATACGTTGTCGTTGTGAAGACCGAAATAGATCCCGTCCATCTCTCCTTCAGTCATAACTCTTTCTGTAAGATTGAGCATATCGGAAAGAAGAGCATCATTGGCGATCATGAATGCTTCCGGATCTTCTGCAAGGCATCTTGGGTATTCTTTCATTCCAGAGGTGCCTGTGAGTTGTTTTAATATGTGGTGGAACGGAGACGGTATATTGTAAAAGATAAGTACGTCGTCTCCGAATATATCTCTAACTTTTTTAGCGTGTTCTACGCATGCGTTTATCCATTCGTGATCTCTTGGAAGCGCTTTGACTTTTGCAAGATCATGAGACGTTTCGAGTGCAGGATAAGTATATTCCGGTCTGTAAAAATACCCATCAGACATGAGTTTTACAAAGTCGGGATGGAATTCTTCATTGTATTTCTTATGTCCTTCAAGATTTTTTTCAATAAGTGAAGGATCTTCCATACCTGAGGATATGACTTCATTGTCAAGAAAATGGAACCAAAATCCTACAGGAACTTTGTCTACTTTTTCACCGTTGAAAGCTTTGCTTACCCATTCCCTTCTGTCCATAAGGATCTCCTTTCAAATTTATGCCGGGAGAGAATGAACCCTCCCGGCAAAGTAAGATTTAAATCAGTAAATAATTAGTTAGGATATTTGGATGTCCAAAGATCTGCATATTTCTGGAGAAGTCCCTTCTTCTCAGCTGTGAATACTTCAAGATCGATGGGTACAAGACCGAGCTCGCTGGAAGGCGGGCAGAGTTCAGAACCCTTGCATCCCTTGTTGCATCCTCTTGATGCTCCAAGGAGATCAAGTCTTGCATCGAGGTATTCTACAGAGCAGGTGAAGTCGATGACTGCCTGTGCTGCAGAAGGATTCTTGCAGTTCTTTACCATTGCGCAGGCAAATGCAACTTCTGTATTTCCTTCTTTCGGATATACCATTATTATGTTGTCTTTTCCTGCTTCTTTTGCCTTCATGACGTTTTCAACGCATGTGGACTCATAGGAAAGTCCTACTGCATATTCTCCGTCGATGACCTTCTGAGTTACTTCAGCAGACTTTGTAGTGGTCTTTCCTGCCATGTTGTCCATGAGTTTGCTTACATAGTCCCAAGCAGCGTCATCATAATAGTTTGTCGATCCTCCGTTGTATACAGCGAGCATGGTTTCAAGCTCTCTCCATGCAGAAGATGCTGATGAAGGATCAGCGTGAAGGATGTAGCCCTTCAGTTCAGGTCTGAGAAGATCTCCGTATCCTTGTACGTCTTCAGGCTTAAGTCCGAGTTCTGCAAGAACATCGGTGTTGATGATGAAGGACATGACCTGTGTTGTGTAGTATCCATAGTATTTGTTGGGATCTGCTACAGTAAGCTCATCCTGGTTGGAAGGTACATACTGTTCAAAAAGATCATAGTACTTGCTTCCGTCTGTTGCCTGGAGTCCGCCGAGAACAACATCTGTATCAGGGTTGTCCTTTGCAGCTTCAACAGCAGCCATTGTGTCTCCGATGGAGCCGTAGATGAACTCTACTGTGCAATCAGGATACTTTTTCTCGAACATTTCTTTGAACATGTCCTGATCTGCCTGCTTGTGTGATGTTCTGATGACTACAGTTCCGGAGATCTCATTTACCTTTCCTCCGTCTTCTTTCTTGCCGCAAGCTGCCATGCAGAATACCATTGCAAGAACAAGCAGTACTGCTAATACTCGTTTCATATAAATTCCTCCTTAACACATTATGAATAAAAATGAAACAAAACCGATTTAAATATCTCATCGGAGGCTATGCTCCGCTGAAACCTATAGTTTTATATCTTCCGTACCGGTTACCCTGATATATATGAGCAATATAATGACCGTGAGCAAAGTCGTGACAGCTGCGAATGCGCAGGGAACTCCCTTTGAGTAAGCTATAGTCTCATAGGCTCCTATAGTAAGGGTCATCGTCTTGTTGGTACGAAGTATGATAGCGCTCGATACTTCAGTGATTATGGCAACGAGTGAAAGTATAGCACCGGAAATGATACCCGGTTTCATCATCGGTACGGTTATCTTTCCGAATGTTTTTAGTTTAGATGCTCCTAAGGATATGGCCGCTTCTTCCATGGATATCGGTATTTGCATAAGCGTTGCCGTAGCTGACCTTGTGGTATAAGGTAGCCTTCTTACTATACATGCAACTATCATGATGATGATAGTACCGGAGATTGCAACGGGCGGTTTGTTGAATGACGTCAGCATCGCGATACCGATAACAGAACCTGGCATTATGTAAGGAAGCATGGATATCGTATCTATACCGTTGTTGAGGAAGTTCTTTCTCCTGACTGTAAGATATGCGATTAATGTCGCAAGGATTATTATACCGACAAGTGATATGAATCCTATGGACAGGGTGTTTTTAAGGCCCTTGAGCAGTCCCCTCTTGACTGCCGTAGTGTAGTTCTTGAAACTGAAGCCTTTCATAAAGGCTACGTCGTTCGA
This sequence comes from uncultured Oscillospiraceae bacterium, assembly GCA_964613315.1. Taxonomy (GTDB): domain Bacteria; phylum Bacillota; class Clostridia; order Peptostreptococcales; family Anaerovoracaceae; genus RUG13409. Next base: position 2,709 of record CAZTHD010000169.1, read on the forward strand.
ATTTCTGAATGAGCATATGAGAACGAATATCTGGGGCATGTATGAGATAGCAAGGACCAGATATACGTAGAAATGCATAAGGAAACCGCCTACACCCTTAGGATCCTTTCTTTCTATAGGATGAAGAGCGTTCAGCGAAAAGTTGAATTTGTTCGATGCGAATTTCTGCAGCAGGAATATGGCTCCTGTTATGAGTATGGCTATGCAGCTTATGGCGCTGGCAAAGCCCCAGTCGTCAGCCATTTCGGATACGAACTGGTTATATATCTCTACAGGGAAGGTCCTGTAGCCCTCTCCTATGAGCATAGGTGTACCGAAGTCTGCGAAGGCTCTCATGAATACGAGAAGAGCAGCTGCAAGTACTGTCGGCATAGAAAGTCTTATAAGTACCGACCAGAACCTCTTGATGCCCGTGCAGCCTAAACTTTCGCTTGCTTCCATAAGAGAGTTGTCTATGTTTTTGAATGCGCCGTTCATATATATGACGGCGAGCGGGAAGAACTTACTTGACTGAACAAGTATGATGCCGGGCATTCCGTAGATCGTAGGAAGCGCTATACCGAGTCCTTTGAAGAACTTGGTGATTATACCTGCCCTTCCAAGAAGAAGTACCCACGCATAGGCGCCGACGAAAGGCGCCGACATGCAGCAAAGAACGCAGATGATGATCATCAGCTTTCTTCCCTTAAGGTTATAGAAGGAATAGAAATATGAAAATGGAATACCGATCAATAGTGAAAAGAAAGTGGTAAGTACCGATACTTTGAAACTGTTTTTGATCGTATTCGTATAGTAGGGTCTTGAGAAGAATTCAGCAAAGTTCTTCATCGTGAACCCGTTTGTGTCAAAGAATGCCTGTCTCAGCAAATTGACCAAAGGATATATGAAAAACAAAATGAATATGCCCAGAACGATCCAGGATATCAAGGTCCATACATCCTTTTTTCTTCCTGTTGCCTTAGTCATGATGTCACCTACTTGTTATCGTTTTTTACGCCTTTTACGATATTTTTGGATCCGTCTTCAGTGAAAACGTTGATCTTTTCGGATTTGAGTCTGAGAAGGACTTCGTTTCCATTGGGGATTATGTCATCTATGAGCGATTCCTGAATGAGCTCTATCCTCTCATCGTCTTTCTCATCCATATTGACGCATTTTACGGAATCTGAAAGAACGAAGTAATGGGTATTGAGTCCGAGGAAAACGGAATCGCATACTTTAGCTTTAATTCCTTCTTTGTCGTTGATGACGACTTCTTCGGGTCTTGCTGCGACTACTACTTTTTGATCTTTCTTTTCTTCGTCCAGGATATTATCCATCT
>CAZTHD010000170.1:0-4019 GCA_964613315.1 uncultured Oscillospiraceae bacterium
GGTTTTTTGATTGTTTTTGTACTTCGTCTTTTGAAAGAGAACTTGATCTCTTTCTCTTGACTTTGTTTTTCTACACTATTTGATGTTTTCAAGGTACATATTCAACGTCTCTTCTAAAGAGGCGGAACATTTGAGATTATAGTCTTGTAACTTATACTTGTCAACAACTTTTTTAAGTTTTTTGAAAGTTTTTTTCAGACTATTTTTTAGGCCTTAGAGAATGATCTCTACCATGTCTCCATTAGCCAGTTTTGCTGCGTTGCCCTCGTCTGTATCGACGTGGAACTCAGCTGTATGTGCGTCTCCGCAGCGGCATACTACCTGGTCGAATGTAAGGCCTCTTTCTCCGCCGACCTTAACGCTTACGATCTGCTGATCTACTACGCCGGCTTCCTTAGCCTGCTCTGCTGAAAGGTGGATGTGGCGAAGTGCGATGATGACGCCGTGGTCTATCTCTACGCTGCCGCAGGGTCCTGTGATCTTGATACCGGGAGTACCTTCGAGATCTCCGCTCTGTCTGATGGGAGCAGAAAGTCCGAGAGTCCTGCAGTCTGTCATTGCGAGCTCTACCTGAGTTTCTTTTCTGAAAGGTCCTAAGACACGAAGCTTTGCACTTCCCTTAGGTCCTTCGATAACGACCTGTTCCTGGGCTGCAAACTGTCCGGGCTGCTTGAGGTCTCCCTTCTTTGTAAGTTCTGATCCTTCACCGAAGAGAACGTCCATGTCCTTTCTTGAAAGATGAATGTGTTTGTTGGAAATTCCAACAGGAACCTGATAACCCATTTTTACCTCCTATTATCTATTCCTCTTTGATCCAAGATATATATGGAAGGTGGCGGAACTTCTGATCGAAATCGAGTCCGTAACCAACTATAAACTTATCCTCTATTTCAAACCCGCAGTAATCGGGAGTGAACTCCACTTTTCTTCTCGCAGGCTTATCGAGCATGGTGCACACCTTAAGGGATGCAGGGTGTCTGCTGAGAAGATGGGATTTGAGATAGGAAAGCGTAAGACCTGAGTCCACTATGTCTTCCACGATGATGACGTGTTTGCCCTCGATGCTCTTATCAAGGTCTTTTATTATCCTTACCACGCCGCTGCTCTTCGTAGAGCTTCCGTAGGATGAAACGGACATGAAGTCTATCTCAACGTCCCCGTCTATATGCCTCATAAGATCTGCCATAAAAGGTACGGATCCTTTGAGTATACCTATGAGGAGTATGGTCTTTCCTTCATAATCCTTTGAGATTTGAGCTCCGAGTTCCGAGACCCTTTTCTCAAGCTGTTCTTTTGAAATAAGAACTTCGTTAGTGTTGATCATTGCTTTCTCCCTTGTTTTGTTTAAGAATATTTTCGATCGCCCCCAAGAGTTCCTCGGTGCCGGATCTGTTTAAAGACGACATGGGTATAAGGACGTCGTCCTTAGCCATGCCGAGGCTTTTTCTTATGAGCGAAAGATTCTTATTTAGTTCGTTCTTTGAAAGCTTATCAGCCTTAGTGGCCGCAACTATACCGTCAAGACCGTAGTACTGCAAAAACTCGTACATCTGCTTGTCCTGAGCGCTGGGCTCGTGGCGGGAGTCCACCAGCTGCACGACTTTGAGAAGCCCTTCTCTTTTGGTCAGAAAGGTCTCCATCATCTTCCCCCAGTCCTCAGACATCGTCTTGGACACTTTGGCATAGCCGTAGCCGGGAAGATCCACCAGTCTGAATTCTCCGTTATTTATATTGAAGAAATTAATGGTCCTGGTCTTTCCCGGAGACGAGCTGACCTTAGCCAGAGCCTTTCTGTTTAGCAGAAGATTGATAAGTGATGATTTTCCCACGTTGGATCTTCCTGCAAAGGCTATCTCCGGAAGGCCCGCATCCGGATACTGGGACGGTTTGACCGCTGAAGTGATGAATTCAGCAGACTTTATTATCATACCAATGCCTCTTTCAAAGCGTCGTCTATGGTGTGAAGAAGGACGAACTGCATGTCGTTTCTCACGCTTTCCGGGATGTCGTCTATATCTCTCTTGTTATCTGCGGGAAGGAGCACCTTCTTTATGCCCATCCTGTGAGCTGCAAGTGCCTTTTCCTTGAATCCGCCTATGGCGAGGACCTTTCCTCTAAGAGTGATCTCACCTGTCATGGCAACGTCTTTTCTTACAGGTCTTCCCGTAAGAGCTGACACTACGGAAGTGCACATGGTCACGCCTGCGCTTGGGCCGTCTTTGGGCACTGCGCCTTCGGGGATATGTATATGGATATCCTTGTCCTTATAGAACTCCGGATCCACTCCGAGCTTGCTCTGGTGCGCCCTTATATAGCTTATAGCTGCCTTTGCAGACTCCTGCATCACATCGCCGAGCTGTCCCGTAAGGAGTATGTGTCCCTGGCCGGGAAGGACCGCAGTTTCTATGAAGAGAGTTTCTCCGCCTACGACAGTCCATGCAAGACCCGTAGCAACACCCACCTCGTTCTTTCCGAGGAGCTTGTCGTAGAAGACCTTCTTCTTGCCCAGATAATCTTCTATATTTTTAGAAGTGATGCTGTGCTTTGTCGTATCTCCTTCGACTACTTTTCTTGCCACCTTGCGGCAAAGAGAACCTATATTCTTTTCAAGGCTTCTTACGCCCGATTCTCTCGTGTAGTTATTTATGATAGTGGTGATAGCGCTCTTGCTGATGCTTATCTGCTTTGACGTAAGGCCGTTTGCCTTGATCTGCTTTGGCACGAGGTACTTGAGCGCGATCTGTGTCTTCTCCTCCATGGTATACCCTGAAAGATCCAGGACTTCCATTCTGTCGAGAAGAGGCCTCGGGATAGTATCAGTGTCGTTTGCCGTGGTTATGAAAAGAACTTTTGAAAGATCGAAAGGAACTTCAAGGTAGTGATCCACGAACTCCTTGTTCTGTTCAGGGTCCAATACTTCAAGAAGAGCCGATGCGGGATCTCCCCTGAAATCCATGCCTATCTTATCTACTTCATCGAAGAGGAAGACAGGATTGTTCTTTCCGCATTCCTTGATGAGAGCCATGACGCGGCCGGGGATAGCCCCAACGTAGGTCCTTCTGTGTCCTCTGATCTCAGCTTCATCTCTGACTCCGCCAAGGGACATGTGTACGAATTCCCTTCCGGTAGCTCTTGCTACTGATTTTGCAATAGAGGTCTTACCCACTCCGGGAGGCCCTACAAGGCAGAGTATGGGAGCCTTGTTCTCCGAGGAGAGATGTCTGACGGCAAGGAACTCAACTATACGGTCCTTGACCTTTTCCATGCCGTAATGATCTTCATCGAGGATCTTTTCGGCTGCGAGCAGATCCAGTTCCTCATCCGATGCGTCGTTCCAGGGAAGTGTCAGCACGCTTTCGATATAGTTTCTGTATACTGAAACGTCTGCGGAGTTCGGCGCCATCTTCGCGAATTTGTCGATCTCCTTTTCTATCTTCTTTGTAACGCCTTCCGAGAGATTGAGCTCATAGAGCTTTTTTCTCCATTCTTCGGCTTCATCGCTGGTGCTCTCTCCGTCGCCGAGCTCTTCCTGTATGGCCCTGATCCTCTCTCTTAAGTAATACTCTCTCTGGTTCTTGTTCATGGAATTTCTTACCTTGGAGTGGATCTTGTCCTCGAGCTTCAATATCTCGTTTTCTCTTTTGAGTATGTCGATGACGAGTTTGAGTCTTTTCTTTACGTCTATAGTCTCGATCACCTTCTGAGCGTCTTCTCCGCCAAGCTGCATCAGTGATGCAATGGTATCGGCGAGGCGTCCGCCCTGCTTGATCGTGTCTATATTTACGGCATTTTCATTGGTGTGTTTGGGATTCTTCTGCGAATATTCATCGAAGAGTTCCATTGCAGTCCTCATGAGAGCGATCACGTCGGCTCCGGGACTTTCGGAATCTTCCTCTGCTATGCCGGATACTGACACGAGGAAATATGGCACCTCCTGATTGACTTCGTCGAGCTTTGCTCTGTATTGTCCGTCGACAAGGACTCTAACGCTGTCTCCCGGAAGCTTGAGCATCTGCTTT
>CAZTHD010000171.1:0-4014 GCA_964613315.1 uncultured Oscillospiraceae bacterium
TAGGGGATAATAAAGAACGGCATCGAAGCTTTTATCCTCCATATACCTGCCCGTCAGTTCCGCGGCAGCCGAATAGTCTCTGAGCGCTTCTTTTCCCTGAAGCCCGGACTCAAGGAAGAAAGAAACGAATTCTTCTGCCCATGCTTTTTCCGTTTCCTTCGAAACGTTGTAGCTTTCGTATTCGTTTCCGTCACCCTCACGGTCCATAAAGAAACGGTTCCCGTTATACTTAAAAAACAGTTCTTTAGCTCTTTCCATACCGTATCCTCTGATTCAGTGATGGATATACATCCTAGTCATATCCTTATTCCCGTCTCCACGGACCATGCAGAGAAACTCCCAGCCGTACTTTTCGTAAAAACCCGTATGATCCGTTACCAGATACACAGGCGAGATACCATTTGACCTAAGATCGTTTACTGCCATATCGAGCAAATGACCTGCGATACCCCTGCAGCGATATTCTTCTTCAGTGTAAACTGCGCAAATATTAGGACTCAGATCTTTTCTGTCGTGAAAGTCGTTTTCGATAACGCCCAGTCCGCCGACGATCTTATCGCCGTCCGTACATAGATACCACCCGTATTCTGTTTCCTTATTCAGATAGCTGTCCATACACTCAAGATATGCCTCTTTCGGTACGCCCCATTTGCTGTGGAACCATTCCGCGGCCGTTTCTTTGAGCGCCGGAACATCTCTCAATGATAAATATCCGAAATCCTTCATTCCCGTTATCTTTTCATCGTCCCATTCAGTATCGAATCGATCAATACTTTCCCTACATTGAAGCAATTCTTCATTGCGGTTTCGAAAATATCAACTGATTCAAGGCTGTCATCAGAAGCAACGTGATCGTCGGTATCCCCTCCCCATAGCATCTCAGGCGTCAGGTCTGATGGAAATACGTCGATGTTCACTCCTGTCCTAAGTATTATCAGACGGTCCAGCGCTCCGTAACTCTTGACAGCCTGCGCTGCTGCGATATCTTCCATTTCCGTTATAGCATAGGGATCGCGGCAGCCATAGGTTTCCGTCGCAAGAAGCGCATTCAGGTGGTCGTATCTACCTTTCCAGTAGCTGTCGCTTGTCACCGAGGTGCCGCGCATGACCTGCGGCTGACGCTCGGCCCATGCTTCGCCGGGATACTCTTTTCTGAGAAATCTCAGAGTCTTTTCCGTCGTTTCAAGGTGAACGTCTTTTACCATCTCGTACACCCTGTCCGTAAGACTTCGATCGAGATGAACTACTGCGATATCGTCATAACTCTCATCGTGGAACCACGTGGTCCCTTCTTTGTCTTTTATCTCGCGGGCATCCGCATGATGCCCCAGATCAAGGTCCACGGCTGCAGAAATGACGAAAACGTCGCCGAAGGTACCGTAACCTTTTGCAACGCCTCCGCAGCCGACGCACAGTATATATGCTTCGGAAAAGTCGAAGCGTTCATCGGAAAGAACGGCCGCAGTGTGCAATGCAGCATTGACCTTTCCCTGACCGAGAAGGACCATCGCTACACCCTCTTTGTAGTACAGCTTATTTTGCCCTGCTCCTCCGCCGATATCGAATACTTCACCTCCGGCAAGATATCCATCATAGTAATACTGAGCTTCCCCCGGAAAATCCCCCGTGATCTCCCCTATCTCGAATTTGGGAAGTATCAGGACTTTAACAGTCAGCTTTTTGTCATCAGTCCGCCCGGCGCAGCCTGCCGACGCAAAGACCATCGCTATAGCCAATATTACAATGATGCAGATTCTCTTTGATTTATCTGTTCCGGTCATAGTTCAAAACCGCCTTTCACAGTATTTCCTGCGTATGTAATCAGTACTTCAGGTGGATATTCGCTGTAATGATCATGATGGTCACGAACAGCAATAAGGAAATGACCGAACTTACGGCCCATACTTTTTTCAGAACGGCAGATCCCGTTTTTATGCGCATAAGGACAGCCGCAGCAATACTGACGGCAATGCATAGCAGTTCCAGATAAAACAGGAACGACAGATCGCCTCCCTGCAGCCTTTGCAGAGGACTCAGGCGCCACACTCTGGCATCACCGCCCGGCATGACCGCCCTGTCGGTATACAGCGGTATATTGAGAACGACTATATACAGGATATCTGCTATGATCGACAAAATACTCATCATGATATTATTTTTCACCTTTCCCTTCGCTGTTGATACCTCAGCGCTGTTGTTTGCCCGCATTCTCAATAGAATCGCTAACTTCAGAAATCCATTCGTTATAGTGGTCGTAGGGATCCTCTGTCCACCAGTCAAGAAGTCTGTTTAACGATTCTGTGTCTTCTTCTGTACTTGTGCATCCGTACTGCCTTGGATCGCGGTTGACCGTAACGACGTGCTCATTATCTCCCTTGAAGTCGATCCTATAGATGCAGTGTCCCGTCCAGCTGCGGTACGCCCAGAGCGTAGGACCCTTCATATACCAGAACCATTTATCTTCCATGGCCCCGGGTATGTGGCCGTATCGGAGCACTTCCATTTCCTCCTCGCTGAAGGACCTTTTCAATACGAAAGTCTCACGCTTTTTTGGCATGGGTCTTGTTTTCCAGTCTTTGCGCACGGCAACTGTTTTTTCTTGTAAAGTACTCATAATATCACCTTGATCTATGATCCACTTTTGTTCCGTTCAGCTTCTCTTTTGTGCATCAGATGTATTCCTATGTGCCCTATACCGAGTATGATCACAGATATCCCGAGCACTATATTCCTTCCGTATACTGCCAGAAGCATAAAAGCAATGACGGGAAGGTTAGGAACCATCAGCATGACAAGGAATATGAGGCCGATATATGAGAATCCGAAATGCATGGGTCCCTACTTCCTTATGAACTGCTCGTCAGCCCCGAGTTCATCGCTCACGTATCTTTCCGCCGTCATATGGAGATCGTATTTCTCCCTCAAAAGAGCAAGCTTCGCCATCATGGGACTTGAGTGATGTTCATCTATCTCTTCCTGGTCCGTCCAGCTGTCTATGAGAAGTATGGCTTCAGGATCGGCCAGTGGTTGGAAATACTCATAACGGAGGTTTCCCTCTTCTTTGCGGATGGCGTCTGCTATCCCCGACTCTTCCATTTCCTCTGCGAACGCCTTTGCGCTGCCGCCTGTTCCTTTGTAATACAGATTGACTGTTATCATGATATCATCCTATCTCCTTAATATTTGCCTCGCAGTAGAAAAATATATCCGCTTTTCCGTCCTGATTCGTATGCCTGTATACGTTGGTATCGAGACCGCCTATACAGAATCCGGAACTAAGGTAGAAAAGACAGGCGCCGAGATTGTTGTCCTGACCTCTTGCATAGATGCCGGAGTAAGCAAGCTCAGATGCAAGATCTTTGGCACTGTCGATGAGCATCCTGCCCACGCCATCCCTGCGGTATTCCTTATTCACCTTCAGGTCGTAAAGGTACATATATTTGAAAAAGGCCTTCTGCATGATAGCAAGACCCACGCATTTTTCTCCGTCATATGCTCCCAGGAAAACGCAGTCCGGCATAGAGTCATAATCGTAATTCTCATCGGGAAAGCACATCTCGGTCACATTCGCCTTTTCATAAAACTCAGTATCCCACTCCCACTTTCCGTCCGAATAAGACACAAGAAGCTTCCCGAACAGGCTGAATGGCTCGTTGGGGATATTTATATCTTCCCTGTGTTCTCTGTCTATTTTCCTTATCTCAATCATTTGCCTGTCCTCGCCGTAAACAGGACCCCTGCTCATAGTACAAGGCCCGATCTGTCATCTCCGTCATACCAGCCTGACAATATGTATTATACTTCAGACTCGTGCTCTTTAGGAAAAAACCTCATACATACAGGCATCGCGGCAAAGATAAAAGCTGTGTTACAATAAGTAACGGCATCGTCACGCTTTGTCTATTGCGTAAGGCTGGTCCCGGCCATATATTGCAGTCAGAAAGAACATTCCAAAAAAATCAAAGTCCAGCGGTGAAATGTCAAGCAGATACTAGAGAAGAATACCGTGGGATT
>CAZTHD010000172.1:0-4012 GCA_964613315.1 uncultured Oscillospiraceae bacterium
CGCCAGATCCTGCCCAAAGAGTCATAGTTAAAACTGATTGGAAGAGGTCCTTCATTTTCGTCGATTTCGAAAGATATGGTCGCAAGAAGTCCTTCTGGGTACGTGCTCTCATTATCTGTATATGTATAATTCTGCTCAAATGAGCTTCCGCCTATCGTCCATGCAAGAAGTGACGGCTGCCCGGACTGTGTATACCCTCTCGCAACGGAAAGAATGCTGTCATTTCCTTCATACTCTTCATATCCGGTCAAACGATCAAGGCTGTCGTACGTATATAGATACGTATACTGATATGAAAGCCCATCACTGTCTTCTATTCTTTTGATACGATTATTCTCATCATAATGATATTCTCTTGTGTTTCCGTCTGAGTCTTCCCAAGAATCCATACGGCCTCGGTCATCATATCCATAATCTACCTGATATCCGTTCCCATAGATTTCAAGTTCGAGTTCTCCGTTTCTTTCGCCATACTCGTATTCAGCAAGAGTCTTATTGCCAACACCCAAGGATGTAAGATTACCGAATACATCATAATTGAAATTATAAATCTGCGATTTAGGATAGTCCGTATTACCTTCCTTATATGCGACACGAGTTATAGAAGAAAGAGCACCTTTATCATAAACAAATGATGCAGACGCTAGACCCCCTGAAGAAACGCTTGAAGTCCTTCCAAAAATATCATACTGGTACGTAGTTACATTCAATTCTCCGTCGGTAATAGAAGACGGAAGTCCCAGCATCTCTGAAACACCCTGGCTGTAGCCATATATCACGGTATTTCCGGCGTCATCAGTTTCAGTAGCGACCCTATTTCCGTTATTGTCATATGTTGCACTTGTCTCGATTGTAATTATTGGAACTACAGGGGCTTCGGGGTCATCGGATTCCTCAACAACGTTGCTAAGAGTGGTGCTCCTCACATTGCCTTGCTGCGTATATTCCATCTCCTGCTCTATATGGTCATCACTAACTGATTCAAGGTTATGAGTATCGTCATTATATTTGAGTGTATATGACCCGTAACCTCCTGTGACCATTTCGATAAGATCTCCGTTATCGTAGGTGCTAGTCACTTCTTCAAGACCGGTAGTAAGGACTGAGACCAGATTCCCATCCTCGTCATATTTCATGGTCTTGCAGGCTTCCTCGATAAGCGATATATCATCGAAGTATGCTACATTGGCATTCTTTTCGTATACTGCATACACGGTAATGCTTGTTATTGTTTTGGTCGGTTCTTTGGGAACGATGGCAGCGCTTGTAAATTGCCACACATTTAAATCAGGGCAAAACGAAACATAATGAGACTCTTCGCTATAATCGTTATATGTAATGACCGCTCTTAAACCGAACTGCTTATAATCATCCGTGTCGTGATCAGATTCTGCGGAATAGTTCGTATTTGAAACAGAAGTACCTTTTGCCCAGCCTGAAAGAATATATGTCTTTTCGCCTGACTGAGGTTCACTTCCTGTAAATATATGTGTCTGGCTCGCGTTTCTTGACGCACTGTTCCAGGTTCCGCCTATCTTGATTGAATAGTTCCCACTATGACTGTCTTCTGTAGTTCTACTTGACCCTGTGGGAAGTGTCCAATCAGTTGAGTCCTCAAATCCATTGTTATTAAGTCGTTCTGTACCGCTTTCGCCCATTGAGGATATCTGCCTGGTCCTGTTGTTTCTTCTGTCAGTACTGCCATTCTCTGTATATACGGCATTAGTCGCTCCTAAAAGACTCCCGGACGCATCCGTTGAATAGGCATTCACCGTTCTTCCCGCATTATCGAACAGGTAACTTGTAAAGACATTATCTAATGTTCCTTCGCCATCATTACTTCTGTCAGGGCCATAGTCCATATACACTGTCTGAGAATGATCAGGGTAAGAAATCGAAACCCATGCTCCTGTTACTTCGGCTGGTACAGACAGCGTATCGTCCCATGCAGATTCATGGTATGAGCTTAGCTTTCCGCTTGTATCATATGTGAAATTAAGACTGTAGTCTGCTTCCTTATCAGTCAATTTAGTCAGTCTCTGCCCTGTATATTCATATTCTGCTATTTGGGTATTCGCTTTTGTGATACCTATGAGTTTACCGCTGTCGTAAGTAAGGGTAGTAGTGATGCCCGCTGCATCCTGAATGGATGCAAGCCGGTCTCCAGTATAGGTAAACGAAGCCGCTGTTATGCTTGTGACCGATGTACCGTTATTGGTTTGAGTGACTGATGTGGCTTTTCCGTTTGTGTAATTGATAGATACAGTATTGCCGTTTGAATCTGTTAGGGATGTAAGATACCCGCCTGTAAAGAACCTTTTATTATCCTTATCATCAGACATCTCATAGCCACCGGAAATAGACTTTATCTTTAGTCCAAGTCCGTCTTCATCATAAAAGTAAGTGTTATCGCCGTTCTTCTTTGCAAAGAAATGCTGTGTCCCGTCACCATCAGTGTATTTAAGATAATTAGTGCTATCTATGGTAACAGATTCGAGCTTTTGTACGATATCAAGAGTCCATCCGGAGCCGAAGTCCATGGATGGTCCATAAGGAAGATAGTCCTGAGATTGGTCTTTGAAGTAGTCGGAGTTATATACTAGACCGATTGAAACGGGGTTTACTGTAGAATAGTATGAGACAAGTTCGTTTGTGACCTTGAGTTGTCCGGAATTGTCTTGTATGTATGCTGTTCCGGCATTCCCTGCATCAAGTGTATTGTATGTGTAATACCCTTCTATCCCGGCAGTATTTCTATATGCAACTGCGAGATACGGAGGGCTGTAGTAATAACCATATGGAGCATAGTAAAAGAAGAAAAACTGTATCTGTGCAAAATGATCGTTTCCATAGTAACTGCCTCTGTCTGTAGGTATTATAGCCACAGTTCTGTTATTGATCCCTTCTGAATACCACTTCTTTGCCAGACCTGTCATATTCCAGGACATATAGTCGTCTTCTACTGAAGAAGACGCTATGTCGTAATCTATCACTTCATCCTTGAGAGATGCCATGTTATTCCATGTCAGCCCGTTTATCAGACTGTAATAGTTTGCGTTCTCGCCCCAGTTTACTTCACGCATCTCAAGAGGCATTTGCGGGCAGTTATATGCGGAGTATCCAAGCCAATATCCTGCTGTCGGAGGTATATACAGGTTAAAGGTTGCTCCTATAACGTCACAGTTTGTAGGGATCGAAGGAAGATCATGGAAATGAAATACGCCCCAGGATTCAAGCATCGGGGATTCTGTCCCTCTACCATGTCCAATAAACATTGCAGGGTAATTGGCATGGACCTCATTTGGCTGACCTTCCGTAATATATGTCGCATATATATCGGAACTTTGGTCCATACCCAATACGTCCGTGATGACAAAAAGAGTGGGATCTATCACAACAGGGAATACTCTTTCAGAGTCCTCTATCCAATCCTTATCGGGGACAATAGCCAGTATGACTCCATCCGTTGTTTCCAGGAGAGTATACTGCAGGTCAAAGGACACTGATCCCTTGGCATCAAGCATATATAAAGCCGGGATCTGATAAATAGCCTCCCCATCTGTATTACATAAACAGACACTTCCATCTCCTTGTATTTTTGCTTCCAGGTTTTCAAGAGTAAGAAGAAAACTAAACACATAGCTTTCCCGTTTTTCTTTCAAGACTATCGCTTCTTTAAGGTCATAACCCTTGAGCGTATACTCAAAGTCCACACCTTTGTATACCTCAGGGTACATCACTCCGGCGCTCAGTGTTTTTGGAGTAAGATCCTTTGATGTATATCCACCGCTTGAAGGATCTTCAGGCTCATCTTCTTCAACATGTATTTCTATGGCTGTTTCTTTGTTGTATTCAGACTGAAAAGGAACTAAAGATTTAAAAATGTCAGGGATCTCTTCTTCGCCGGAAAGGATATCCTCTATCTCTGAAGGTGTAAGAAGTCCCATAGATACAGAGTGATCTTCCCAGGAAAGCCTGGTCATCAAGCCTTCAGACAAATCGGCTGCAAATT
>CAZTHD010000173.1:0-4007 GCA_964613315.1 uncultured Oscillospiraceae bacterium
AATCCGTGATGAGGTATACACCTACTCCGAATGGGATCAGATATCCGCTTTCTGTAAGTGTCTTTAAATCGTTCTCAGATGCTCCGATGCACTTGGTAATAGACATCGGGTTTCCTACGAATCCGTCATCGTCTGCGTTCATTCCCAGATGAAAGTACAGCGCCTGCGATGATGGTTTCATAGACTGGAACCTGTCGGTGTTTGTGATCTCTTTACTGAACATTCTTTTGTTTGCCATTAAACTCCTTTCCGGGCTTTGGCGAGAGCCCTTTGTTCTTCCAATAGTTCTGCTTTGCGTTTTCGATCTTTGGGGCAGTAGATCCAGTTGACGCGAAAGCTCTGTTTACAGCCGTATTCACATTTTTTGCATTGATCGTGGTAAGTGATACGGCCGTGTTCGTTCAGGAAGAATGCCATCTCTTCCTTCACGTGTTTCGGCATTCTCGGCATGTTTTTTCCCTCCTTTCCGCCTTGATGCAATGAAATGAAAAAACGCCGAGATCATATGTCCGATTTCAGGTACTGTTTCGGGGCGATTTTCGGCATTTTTTCTTCGTTTGAGTCATGCAAATCGGTCTGTCAATAAATCCGGTCGATGGCATAACTCAAACCTCTTGAAATAGGTTTATTTTGTATATAAAAAGACCGCGCATCTTCGCGCGGCCTGATTACCGTTTATGACTTAGATGATATGTCTTTCGTCGAATCCGTAATCGACATCGGCATATTCTTCGAAAGCTTTTCCGATCTTCCGAATCCGTTTGAGTACGCCCGAATGATTTGCGTACCCTAATTTTTTGGATATTTTCTCAAGTGTGGCTCCTTCAAGTCTGAGTTCAAGGATTTGCCTGTCCTTTTCGGAAAGCGTAGCCAGAAACCTGTCCGAAAGGTCTTTGATAGCGATCTCGTTTTCGAAGTTTACAGATAGACTTAAAAGGTCGGATGGTAGTTCTTCGTTGCCGTCTTCATAATCTTCGATAATATCGTCCAATGATACTATAGGATGCTTTGTGCGCCTATGATACCAGGCATTTATGAACTGCGTCTTTTTCGCACTTTTTCTGTAATCGAAATCTTCAAAGCACCGATGCTGCTCAACACAATCGATCATTTTCGTTAAATTATTTTTCTTCATTGCATACGGAACAACGTACGATAAATAATATTGCATTTCTTCAAACGGAACGTATCCCATGTATTCATCCGGATCTGCCTTTTCAAGCCATGTTTCCGAAGTAGGTATTATTTTAAGATCAATAAAAGCCATGACCCAGATATCCAGTTTATGTGCAATCATCCAGGCAGGATCATATCCCGAGTATATTTCCATATAGTCTTTACCTCCGGTAAGGTAAGGCCATACCATAAAAGCATATACATCAATGACAGCATTTATGAAATAATCGCTTTCAACGATATCCATCACTTTCCTGTCTTTAGTAAAGCTATGCTTCGTTCTGGGAAGTTCCCGTAGGGATACATCCGCATTGGCTAGATATTCTTTCGGAATGGACAGAAACGCAGTGATATACTCCGCCCATTTATACGGAACGATTTCTCCTGTTCCTTTGACTGTACGAAACATTGGCATTTTAATACCCCTTTTAATATGTCTCTCAATAAGATATGTCGTTTAAACGGGTAAAATGTTCCCGCTTTCAGATAAAATTTTATATTTTTTGAAGTACAAATGTTTGCACAGTAAAGGACATATTATTGAATTACATTATTGTAATTAATATTTTTCGGTAATATAAGCAGAATATCAAATATTCAGAAAATCAGAAAATCGGAGGACATTGATGTATATAACATTACATTAACGATCGCAAATTACTATTTCCAAAGACATAATCAACAAATTAGGTCTTAAAACAAACGATCAATTTGAAATAGAAGAAGAAAATGGTGTAATCAGTCTTATTCCTGTCAAAGTATATAAGAAGAGCTATATTGACAGCATCATAGATGAGATGTGCTTGTTAAAGGAAGAGTCCGTAGATTACGTCGTAAGTAGTAAGATATCGGATATCATGGAGAAACTCGATTAATAATACAAGGATACATTATGAAATATAAAACAATAGATTTATGTGCCGGAATCGGTGGAATCAGAAGAGGTTTTGAACTAACCAGAGAATTTGAGAACGTTCTATCAGCAGAAAATGACAAATACGCATACGGAATATAGTTTATTCTTCATGATCAATCCTCATCTTTTCAGTCAAAATAGTTGGCTCAAACATTGCATCTTCATTTTGGATACGCAATATTTTCTATTTCGTTCTATAACCTTCGGGAATTATATTATGCAATATACAGCTAGTAAAACTATGATTGTAATAAGTTACTGTTCTTTAGATGTTCAATAAACATATTAACGAAAGGATTATTCTGTGTATTATTGTAATCTAAGCCAACAGTTGCTGATATATTTGGATTCAAAGGCTTAAAATCATATAGGTTTGTCTGAAGCAGAGTAGTTGACGGCTTAAGGCAAAGAACGTATATACCTGTCTTTCGCAGCAGCCCAAAGTAATTTAAAGGATCGTCAAACTCAAGCAATATCTCCAAATCATCATATTCGATATTACTTCGTTCTAACGCATTGCCGACCGTACTTCTTTTTGGAGCGTATAACGGTAAATCATGAAGGCTCGATACATTTATTGATGCAGTATTCGAAAGTGGGTCATCTTTCATCATAAGTATCCCAAGCTCTAATGAAAGATTTGTTCTCACGATACGTTCTTCTGACGTGGAAAAATAACCTATTGATATGTCAGAAAGATGATGTCTCATAGAATACTTGATGTAATCCATATCTCCGCTGCGAAAACATAGCTTCATTTTTGGGTTCTTTTCCTGAAAGGATGATATAGCTGATGACAAATCGCTGCGAATCACATTGTTCACGCACGCGATAGTTAAAGAACCGGCTACTGTGTTTGCAATATTTAGAATGTCTATTTTAGTCGTGTTCTCAAGATACAAAAATTCTTCTTAACGGTCTTTCAGCAGTTTTCGAGCATTTGTGAGTACGATGCCTTTTGATGTTCTTTTGTACAGAGGACTTCCAAGTTCCGTTTCCAGTTTTTTTAATTGTTTAGTCAGGGCCGGCTGGCTGACATTCAGATTTAAAGCGGCATATGAGATGTTAAGAGTTTTTGATATTTCGTAAAAATATTTGAGCGATAACAGATCCATACTTATTTCCTCCAAGGACTATTATATCAGTGTTATAACCAATTGTAATATCATGATATGAAAAAAAGATATTGGACTTCTAAGGCAAGTGTCCAATATAATACAACCAAAGGGATGCGCATCCTTAACGGACAGTTATTAAGAATTACAGAAGGGAGTGTATATATAATGATAATGAAAAAAATATTAAGCTTGATGTTAGCTATATGTTTGGTGTTTGCTACATCCGCTTTAGTTTTTGCGGATGATACAGCTGATAATGCCAATAATAATGAAAGATCATCCTCATCTTCGAATTACTGGGATTATCCTATAGGTAATTGCTTTACAGTGACCGGTCAATCAATTGCCTCTGGTTATTGGGGGTATGCATCTACAACGTTTAAAGTAAAAACCTATGGAGGTGGTGTACAAAGTAGTGTATATGGTATGACTGCATATCCTCGTTTTTCGTCCTTAGTTGGTTTTTCAGATGGAGCATCATCCAACACTAATACATTGACTAACAATACTTATTCCATATATTTCTATAGTGATGGATCAAATTATACTCATGGGCAGTCGTATGGGCCAAGTATATCATATACGTTTATGTCCCCAATAAGCATTGTATCCTGTAATCACACTTTTTCTACCTCTACTGGCGCAAACGGATCATTTTATACTACTGCATATGGATACTGATACGTATAATTAATCTCCAAGGAGATGTTCAATCTCCTTGGAATTCTTTTTTGTACATAAGTATAAATGCTAATCTAATTGTGAGCCATTTTACCCAAAAACGCTCGCTTGAAAGT
>CAZTHD010000174.1:0-3999 GCA_964613315.1 uncultured Oscillospiraceae bacterium
AGCTGATCAAAATACACGTTATTTCATAAGTTAAAACATATTATACGAGGAGGAAAACGGATGAAGAAAAACAAATAGTATAAAAATCAAAAAAGCGAACGACGATCATAAGAAGTAATAAAAGCAAAACCGGGCGGCGCAGCTGCCGCCCGGAAAAAATCGGCCCCTGCGGTCGATAGATGCTCCCGATAGTATCTGAAGCATCTATGAACCGCATGAACAAAAAAATAAGAGGACAAAGACATGGCAGCAGATAAAAACGTAAACAAAGAAAAGACAGCAAAGGCAGCAGATCAGGCATCCCGCAGCGAGAAAGCTGCAAAGATCAAGAAAAAGATCGAGCGCTCTGAAAGATCCGTAAAGGATTACCAGTCCTTCCTGATAAGGTTCGGAGCCTTCGTTGCAGCCCTGTGGCTTTTGTTCTTCGTGTTCATAGGTATCATGCACATGCCCAGCACCGATATGTATCCGAGGGTAGACGCAGGAGATTTCATCCTCTACTACAGGCTGGATAAGGACGTAAGAGCCCAGGATATCATAGTCATAGATAAAAATATCCAAGGGGCAGGCAGACAGCTTATAGTGAGCCGGGTAGTCGCTGTGGCAGGAGATACGGTAGAGATCACAAGCGACAACAGGCTTTCAGTCAACGGAAACATCATGATAGAGACGAACATCTTTTACCAGACTCCGAGATATGAAAGCGACGTACAGTACCCGCTCACGCTGGGAGAAGGAGAATGCTTCGTCCTGGCAGACTCCCGGAACGGAGGAACAGACAGCCGCTCATTCGGGCCCGTTAAGGCCGATGAGATAAACGGAACAGTAATAACCATAGTAAGAAGAAACAATCTTTAGTATCAAGGGAAATCAAAAGAAAGGAGAAATGACAAATGGATGATTTCAAAAACCCCCGTCCACATAAAGCTGCTTCAAAAGCTACTGTGGATCAAGTGATAGGCGGTGTGATCAAGACAGGCAGTTCACTTATGTCCCTCTTGTCAGGCCTCCTTGCAGCAGCCCTCATACTGTATTCGAGCATAGTGCTTTACGACACCTTCTATACCCAGGCATCGGCTTCGACTGCATACGGGTATCTGCTGGAGGAACCGGTCATAATAGAAGAAGGCGGCGTACCGCTGTCAGAAGCGATGCTCACCGGAGCCATAAGCGCGAACTACAGGGCATGGCTGACCATGTATGACACCAATATAGATTATCCGGTGATGCAGGGAAAAGATGATTACTACTACGCATCTCACGATATTTACGACAATGTCAGTTTGACCGGAGCCATATACATGGCCGCCGGAAACAGCGAAGACTTATCAGATGATTACAACATAATCTACGGCCATCACATGGACAATAAGGCCATGTTCGGAGGTCTCGACGAGTACAAAGACAAGGAGTATTTCGAAAGCCACAGAGAGGGAACTCTGGTCGCCGAGTCGGGAACTTACGATCTCTATACCTTCGCAGTGGTATCTACAGACGCATACGAGACCAGGCTCTATACGCCGGGAAACCGCAAGGCTAAGGTCCTTGGTTTCCTCAACAAAATGAGAGCATCTTCCGACGGAAAGACACAGATCCTCATATTTGACGAGAAGGCACTTGAGGGTGCAGAAAAGATAGCAGCTCTCTCCACATGCGCAGGGGCTAATACAAACGGAAGACTCATGGTCTTCGCCACCCTTACAAAGAGAAACATGCTCATACTGAACGCCTCCGGTTATGAAGGGATCTATGACAATATGGTCCACGGACCTTCAAATATCGAAGTAAACTATGAAGACGGAACGAGCTTCTCATACAGCGTAGACGATGGGAAGACATGGATCCCCGGACTTCCCGAGATCAAGAACGCAGGGGAAAGCGAAATGATAATCCGCGCTGAGAACGAAGTCTACGGAGAAGCGACTGCAAAGATCAGCCTCAAGGTAGATCCTAAGCCCGCCATCGTCAGAGTCAGCGATTCATACAAATTCTTCGGCGAAGAAGATCCCCAGTGGGAGACAGACAGCATCGAAGGTATAATCGACGGATTCGTTCCAACATATTCCATAGAGCGTACCAATGCAGATGAAACCATAGGTGTTTATCCCGACGTACTCTCAGCTGAAGGTGAAAAACTTCAGGGAAACTACACCATCACCTACGTACCGGGAACGTTCACTATAGTATCAGGCGGCAGCCTCGCAATCACGGCTGAAGGATATACAGGCGTATACGATGCACAGTCACACGGCCTCGGAGCTCTTTCAGTCAACGTCGAAGCAGGCACGGTCATAGAATACAGCATCGACGGCGGCAATACCTGGACAAAGAACGCCCCCAGCATCACCAACGTGGGCACAATAAACGTACTTATAAGAGCAACAAACCCCGGCTATGCACAAGCCACGGCAGAAGCAGTCCTTACAGTAACGCCTGCACCGGTAACGGTAAAAGCAGACGATGCTTCCAAGGAAGCCGGTGAAGATGATCCTCAGTTCATCGCATCAGTCAGTGGAGTCATCGACGACTATGCCATCGCTTACAGAATTTCAAGACCCGGCGAAGGCAAAGACGAAGAAAGCGGATTCTATGCCGGAGCCATAGTTCCTTTCGGTGATGAGATCCAGGGCAATTACAGAGTGACTTATGTCGCCGGTGACTTCACTATAACTGATTCAGAAAACATAATCGACGATCCCAAAGTACCACTCATCGACCATTTAGAGCCGAAGAACGGCAGAGGCACACCCGCATGGGCTCTCGTCAACCTGATCTGCACCATCATAACCGTATACATGTTCCTGCCGCTCCTTCACCTGAGAGCTAAATACGGCAGATCCAAGGATATGAAGGACTACAACAGCGAAAAGTGCGAAATGATGGATGCCGAAGATCTCGGCGAAGAAGAAGAAACAGAAAGAGAATGCATCTTTGACTACGCAGTAGAGGAGAAACAGAAGAACAGCGAAGAAAAGATCACAAGAGAAGATATATCAAAAGAAGACTTCGCATCAGCAGTAGAAGAGCTCTACTACCGCATAAAGAAGTTCGTAAGACGTTTCCGCGCAGGATTCGGTATAGAAGTACTTGCTTCCGCAGCAGCAGTGATAGCATTCATTCTCACAGAAGATATGAGACTCCCCATGGTCCTCATCGACAAGTGGACACTGATCATGATACTCATCATGGCCATCTGCTGGCTGGCAGACGTAAGACTCATGCGCTACAGAGACGGTATGAAGATAGACGAGCTCAAGGAAGAAAAAGAGCAGGAGAATATAGCATAATACAGATTCATAGAAAACCTCCAGATGCCGGGGCCCCAGGTTGAACCTGGGGTCCCGGATTTTCTTTGCATAGCAAGGCTTCTTCACTATATTTACATATTTATTCTATTGACATTATTGAAGCATGGGGGTATATTTAAGACGATGTTAGCACTCATGTGTTTTGAGTGCTAACAGTAAAGAAAAAGATAGTATTTCAGGTGCAATATGGAACTTAACGACAGAAAACTGAAAATATTGCAGGCTGTGGTCGCGGACTTCATCAATTCCGCAGAACCGGTAGGTTCAAGGACTTTGTCAAAAAGGGAAGACATAGACGTCAGCCCTGCGACCATAAGGAATGAAATGTCCGATCTTGAAGAGATGGGTTACCTGACGCATCCGCACACTTCGGCAGGAAGGGTGCCTTCAGATAAAGCATACAGGCTCTACGTTGACGAACTGATGAGCCATTCGGAGCTTTCTGATGAAGAAAAGGAAGTCATCAGGGAAAAGCTGGACCAGGGCTCTGAGGAGCTCGATAAGACCCTTGAGCACGCTTCGAAGGTGCTCTCGGAGATGACCAATCTCGTATCCTTCGCTGTTACACCGAGGGAAGAAAACAAGATCAAATATATCAACTTCCTTCCTGTGGACGAAACGTCAGTAGTACTGATGATAGTGTGTGAGAACGGAAGAGTCAGCAACACGGCCATCAGAGTAAACTGCTCGT
>CAZTHD010000175.1:0-3993 GCA_964613315.1 uncultured Oscillospiraceae bacterium
ATACAAGGTTCTGGAAGAGGTTTTTGAGCGAGCATGAGGGAGATATCGTCATATGCGTTGAAAACGTAGGAGAGCGGGATCCTGAGCTCATAACGGGCATCATAAAGGGTGTGGATGATCTGAGACTTCGCATGTGTCTTGACGTGGGTCATGCCAATCTGTCAGGTATAGAGCCTATAGAGTGGGTAAGGACCTGCGCGCCTTATGTATCCCACTATCACATCCATAACAACTTCGGAGCCCCGAAGGAAGGGAAGCGCAGCTGGGGAGACAGGCATCTTGGTCTCGGGAACGGGATCATAGACATGAAGGCCCTTCTGGACTTAGCCGAAGAGCTTACTCCCGATGCCACAGCCGCCATAGAAAGCTACGAACCCGAAGCCAGTGTGCAATGGCTTAAAGATAACGGGTTCATCAGTTGATCATCGCAAATGTGAGTACAGATAGTCTATCCGTGGACGATAATAATTAACTTGATCTATAGAAATAACAAATCCGAACACCGCCCGTAAAAAGACGAAGTTCGGATTTGTTTCTCTTGGTGGAGCATAGGGGGATCGAACCCCTGGCCTCAAGATTGCGAACCTTGCGCTCTCCCAGCTGAGCTAATGCCCCGCGACAATTATATATATTAAACCAAGAGACATTTTTTTTCAATGAAATCTTTTTTATTATTTCTTTTTTCTGTATAATAGTAAGGATATAAAAGAAAGGTTATCTATTGGCTCATGGGGAGCCTGAAAAAAAAGAGCAAATGTTAAAAAGATTACTTAAGTGCGTGAAGGGATACTGGTTCTATACCATCATGACACCGCTGTGCGTTCTCATGGAGGTCTTGATGTCCGTACTTATCCCTTACAAGATGGCCGACCTCATAGACAAAGGCGTCGAGGCGGGAAATATGGAAGTGATCAAACAGACAGGGATGATACTTCTCGCTTACGCAGCAGTCTCGATGTTGTTCGGTATTTTATCCGGCGTTTTTTCAGCGATTGCATCATGCGGATTCGCAACGAATGTACGTCACGATATGTATTACAAGATACAGACTTTTTCGTTTACTAACGTTGACAAATTCTCTTCAGCAGGCCTTGTTACCAGGATGACCTCTGACGTGACAAGACTGCAGTTTGCATTCAACATGTCGACGCGTATGGCTTCCAGGGCTCCGGCGAATATGATCTTCGCCCTTATCATGTCCTTCAGGATCAATAAAAAGTTGCCTCTTGTATTTCTGGCTATTCTACCGTTCCTCGCTTTTGGACTCGGTATGATAATGAAGCATGCGATGCCTCTTTTCAAAAAGGTATTTGAATCTTACGACGACGTCAACAGAGTGGTACAGGAAAACATCAGAGGAATACGTGTCGTAAAGTCCTTCGTCCGAGAAGACCATGAAAAGGAAAAATTCAAAGGAGTCGTCACCAGGCTAAGAGACCTATCTGTTACTGCAGAGAGGATAGTCGCCATCAATGCTCCTATTATGAATATATCCATGCACGTCTGCTCATTGGCGGTGTGCTGGCTGGGAGCCAAATTTATAGTGGTTGGAGATATGACCACAGGCCAGCTCATGAGTACCATGAACTATATACTCCAGATACTTATGAGCCTCATGATGCTTTCTATGGTATTCCTCAATATAACTCAGGCAAAAGCTGCAGGAGACCGAGTTGTAGAAGTCCTCAATGAGGAACCTGAGATCAAGAACTGTGAAGATCCTGTTACCGAACTCAAGGACGGATCCATAAGATTTAAGGACGTATGCTTTGCTTATGGAGAGGGTAAGGATTGCCTCAGAAACGTCAACATAGATATCAGATCCGGCGAGACTATTGGTATCATCGGAAGTACGGGCACTGGAAAAACGAGCCTTGTACAGCTCATCCCAAGACTATATGATGTCAGGAGCGGTGCTGTGTACGTAGGTGGAGATAACGTGAAGGACATAGACCTCAAGACCTTAAGAAGCGGTGTCGCGATGGTTCTTCAGAAGAATCTCCTGTTCTCCGGTACCGTAAGATCCAATATGCAGTGGGGCAAAGAAGATGCTACCGATGATGAGATATGGAGCGCTCTGAGGATAGCTCAAGCCGAATCTTTCGTAAGAGAGCTTCCAGGCGGGCTCGATGCTCCCATAGAACAGGGCGGTTCGAACGTATCCGGTGGACAGAAGCAAAGGCTTTGTATAGCAAGAGCGCTCTTGATGGATCCCAAGATCCTCATACTGGACGACTCTACCAGTGCAGTGGATACAGCGACCGAAGCAAATATAAGGAAAGGTTTCGCAGAATATATGCCTGAAGTGACTAAGCTAATAATCGCTCAGCGTATATCATCTGTTAAAACTGCTGACAGGATCATCGTCATAGATGACGGAGAGATCAGCGGTGTTGGTACCCATGAAGAACTTCTTGCATCTAACAGGATATATCAGGAAGTATATGAATCTCAGACGAAGGGAGGTGACTTCGATGAACCGCAGGCAGACTAGACTTCAGGAAATAGAAAAAATGAGAAAAGAGCAGGAGGCTAAGTCCACGGGAAGGCGAGGCGGACCCGGAGCCGCGGGGGGCAGGATAAGGCTCGAGGCTGACACGGGAAAGCTGCTTGTTAGACTGTTTTCATATTTTGAAAAGAAGGACATCGTAAGATTTATCATCGTGGCGTTCTGTATTCTGGCAGGAGCTCTCATAAACGTAAGGTCATCTATGTTCCTTGGAAACGTTATAGATAACTGCATCAAGCCCATGCTTTTGCAGCCTGTTGCGGATTTCGGACCTTTGAAGCACGCTATGCTCGGCATGGCACTGCTCTATGGACTCAACGTCTTCACCATACTCATAAGACAGCTTATGATGGTCGACGTGAGCAACGGGATGCTCTACAAGATGAGGACGGTCCTTTTCGGTCATCTTCAGTCCCTTCCCATAGGATATTTCGACACCCATCCCTACGGAGATGTTATGTCGAGATTCACAAACGATATAGACAATATCAGACAGCTTGTCGCGCAGGCTCTCACAGAGGTATTTTCTTCAGTGATCTCAATAATAGCTGTGTTCGTGGCAATGCTGAGACTCTCATGGACTTTGACTCTTGTGGTCATAGGTACCATCATAGTTATATACTTTGTGAGCATCGGCATAGGTGGAGCTTCGTCCAGAAACTTCACGTTAAGGCAGAACTCTCTCGGCCTCATGAATGCCTTCATAGAGGAAAATCTCAACGGTCAGAAAGTAGTTCAGGTGTTCTGCCACGAAGATAAGATCAAATCTGAATTCGATGAGAGAAACAGCGATCTTAAGAAAAGATCTGTCGTTGCCAACTCACTGGCAGGTATTTTGATGCCTATCAATACGAGCCTTGGCAATATACAGTACGTACTGTTGGCTGTCATTGGCGGATATATAGCGATAAACGGGAACGGAGTTCTTACTCTTGGAATGCTCGCTTCTTTCCTTACACTTTCAAGGAAC
The DNA here is from genome assembly GCA_964613315.1 of uncultured Oscillospiraceae bacterium. Classification (GTDB taxonomy): domain Bacteria; phylum Bacillota; class Clostridia; order Peptostreptococcales; family Anaerovoracaceae; genus RUG13409. The sequence continues at coordinate 3,480 of CAZTHD010000175.1, forward strand.
TTCACACGTCCTGTGACTATGATCTCTCAGCAGGTCAATTCGTTGGTAATGGCTCTTGCCGGAGCCAGAAGGATCTTTGCTGTCATAGATGAAAAACCTGAGACAGACGAAGGTTACGTGACCCTCGTGCCCGCTGAAGAAAAAGAAGACGGTACCTTGGAAGAGACAGAGCACAAGACAGGTGTATGGGCGTGGAAATATCCCCATAAGACAAGCGGAGTTCTCGAATATATAAAGGTACAAGGAGACGTTCGTTTCAACGATGTGGATTTCAGTTACGTTCCGGAAAAACAGATACTATTCGATATTTCTCTATTCGCAAAACCGGGACAAAAGATCGCATTCGTAGGATCTACTGGAGCAGGTAAGACTACTATCACGAATCTCATCAATCGTTTCTACGATATAGAGGACGGCAAGATAAGGTTCGATGGTATAAATATAAACAAGATAAAGAAGGCCGATCTTCGCCATGCCATGGGCATAGTTCTTCAGGATACGAATCTGTTCACAG
>CAZTHD010000176.1:0-3973 GCA_964613315.1 uncultured Oscillospiraceae bacterium
GCCGATCTTCGCCATGCCATGGGCATAGTTCTTCAGGATACGAATCTGTTCACAGGCACTATAGCCGATAATATCAGATACGGAAAGCCGGATGCTACGGATGAAGAGGTCATAGCGGCAGCAAAGCTTGCCAATGCCCATAACTTCATCATGAGGCTCCCTCAGGGATACGATACGGTGATCTCCGGTACCGGAAGTCAGCTATCTCAGGGACAGTGCCAGCTTCTTGCTATCGCAAGAGCCGCGATAGAGGATGCCCCTGTCATGATACTCGACGAGGCTACGTCGAGCATCGACACGAGAACTGAAGCTCTCATCCAGGAGGGCATGGACAGACTCATGGCTACACGTACCACCTTTGTTATTGCCCACAGGCTTTCTACTGTTCAGAACGCTAACGCCATCATGGTAGTAGAGGGCGGCCGCATCATAGAGCGAGGCACCCACGAAGAACTGCTCGAACAGAAGGGCAGATACTATCAGCTCTATACAGGTTCGTCTCAATAGAGGATAAAATGTCAGACAACGGAGTTTTTGCATCACAAATAGATAAGATAGCAGGACGCATGCAGGATGCGGGAAACATCTCCACTGAGAGCCGGTACATAGGGCTTGGCAACATCGTGGAGGAGTTTATAGAGCATTCCATAGTGGCGCTTTTTCCATACCATTTCGGCAGCAACAGAGACCGTTTCGTTCCAAGGGAGAAAAGGACCTGGGAACTCATGCGGGCTTTTGATGCGCTTACGAGAGCCCTTGGCTTTATAGCAGAAGACTCTGAAAAAGCCGAAAAAGCAGCTCTTGAAGTTATCGATAAATTCCCTGAAGTTTTGTCGATCGTTGAAACCGATATAATAGCCGGTTACGAAGGAGACCCTGCGGCAAAGAGCACTGACGAGATAGTCCTCACTTATCCGGCTTTCAAAGCCATAACTATTTACAGGATAGCTCATATCATGTACGAGATGGGGATTGCTATCATCCCGAGGATGATGACGGAATACGCTCATAAGATAACGGGCATAGACATCCACCCCGGGGCAAAAATAGGAAAGTCTTTCTTCATAGACCACGGCACCGGAGTCGTGATAGGCGAGACAACTACCATAGGAGATCACGTGAAGCTTTACCAGCACGTGACCTTAGGCGCTAAAAGCTTTGCGGTCAACCCCGACGGAAGCCTCGTAAAAAATATCAAGAGACATCCCGATATAGGGGACAACGTGATCATTTATTCGGGCACTTCCATACTTGGAGGCACCACCCGCATAGGCAGCAATACAGTCGTAGGCAGTAACCTGTGGATAACCAATTCCATCCCTGAAAACATCGTTGTAAAGACTCAGGAGCAGGCGGATAGTTATTCTGATTGAAAAAGTGATATAAAATAAGAAGAAACAAGGCGTTTTTAAAGCTCTGCCTTGTTTCTTTTTTTCTTTCAAAATGGTAAAATTAAAGGGATAGTGTGCAAATGCACACAGGGATATATTCCAGGGTATTTTTAATTAACATATTTTTTTGGGAGGAAATAATAATGGCCAAAAAAACAAAAACCATGGATGGTAACAGCGCAGCCGCATATGTGTCATATGCATTCACAGACGTAGCTGCTATCTATCCTATCACGCCGTCTTCTCCAATGGCAGAGTCCGTAGACGAGATGTCGGCACACGGTCAGACCAACATCTTCGGTCAGAAGGTAAAGGTCGTTGAAATGCAGTCTGAAGCAGGCGCAGCAGGAGCCGTTCACGGTTCACTTGCAGCAGGCGCTCTGACTACCACCTATACTGCATCTCAGGGACTTCTTCTCATGATCCCGAATATGTACAAGATCGCAGGCGAACTGCTTCCGGCAGTTTTCCACGTAAGCGCAAGAACACTTGCCGCTCACGCTCTGTGTATCTTCGGCGACCACTCCGACGTCATGGCATGCAGACAGACGGGCTTCGCTCTCCTTTGCTCCAACTCCGTACAGGAAGCGGAAGATATGGCAGCAGTCGCCCATCTTTCCGCCATCAAGGGACAGGTTCCTTTCCTTCACTTCTTCGACGGATTCAGAACGTCCCACGAAGTGCAGAAGATCGAGCTCATCGACTATGACGATCTCAAGAGCCTCGTCGACATGGACAAGGTCAAGGAGTTCAAGGACAATGCTCTTAACCCCGAACACCCCGTCATCAGAGGAACAGCTCAGAACCCGGATATCTTCTTCCAGGCAAGAGAAGCAGCTCAGCACTACTACGACGCTCTCCCCGAGATCGTAGCAGAATACATGAAAGAGCTCGGTAAGATAACAGGCAGAAAATATAAACCATTCGACTACGTAGGCGCAAAGGATGCTGAAAGAGTCATCATCGCTATGGGTTCAGTTTGCGAAGCAGCAGAAGAACTCATCGACGTGATGCTCAAGAAGGGCGAGAAGGTCGGACTCGTTAAGGTCCACCTTTACAGACCCTGGGCTCCCAAGTACCTCAAGGCTGTGCTTCCTAAGACAGTCAAGAAGATCGCAGTACTCGACAGAACAAAGGAACCCGGAGCTCCCGGAGATCCTCTCTATCTCGACGTATGCGCCATGTACAGCGGTGTAAAAGACGCTCCCGTCATCGTTGGCGGCAGATACGGACTCGGTTCCAAGGATACGACCCCGGGACAGATCAAGGCTGTATTCGACAACCTCAAGAAGGCAAGCCCCAGGGATAAGTTCACCATCGGTATCGATGACGACGTATACGGAACTTCCCTTAAGCCGGCAGCCATCACAACTGAACCGGAAGGAACAGTACGCTGCAAGTTCTGGGGCCTTGGTTCAGACGGAACAGTAGGCGCCAACAAGCAGGCTAGAAAGATCATCGGAGACAACACCAAGCTTTATGCTCAGGGTTACTTCTCTTATGACTCAAAGAAGAGCGGCGGTATAACCATTTCCCACCTTCGTTTCGGAAAGAACAAGATCAAATCCACATACCTCATCACTACCGCTGACTACATCGCATGCCACAACCAGGCATACGTACATCAGTACAACGTTATCGAGGGATTAAAGAAGGGTGGAAACTTCGTTCTCAACTGCAACTGGAGCGACAAGGATCTCGATGCCAACCTTCCCGCATATCTCAAGCAGTATATAGCAAACAACAAGATCAACTTCTATACCATCGACGCTGTAGGCATTGCAAAGGAAATAGGACTGGGCAACCACATCAACATGATCATGCAGTCAGCATTCTTTGAACTTGCAAAGGTCATCCCCATGAAGGATGCCACAAGATACCTCAAGGAATCCATCGAGCACACCTACGGACGTAAGGGCAAGGAGATAGTAGAGCAGAACTGCGAGGCTGTCGACAGAGGCGTAACAGGACTTCATAAGGTCGAAGTTCCCGAGAGCTGGAAGACCGCAAAGGATAAGAAGGCAAAGGCCTCCAAGAATCCTAAGTTCATAGACGAGATACTCATCCCGATGAACCGCCAGGAAGGAGATTCTCTCCCCGTAAGCAAGTTCCTCGGCATGGAAGACGGACACTTCCCGAGCGGCACTGCAGCATATGAAAAGCGCGGCGTAGCCATCAGCGTTCCAAAATGGGATCCTTCAAAGTGCATCCAGTGCAACCAGTGCTCCTTCGTATGTCCTCACGCAACTATCAGACCTGTCCTCCTCGACGAGAAGGAAGCAGCAGAAGCTCCTGAAAGCTTCGCGACCATCAAGGCAAGCGGCAAGGGACTTGAGGGCCTCGTTTACAGAATGCAGGTATCGCCTCTTGACTGCCTCGGCTGCGGCAACTGCGTAGACATCTGCCCGGCAAAGGAAAAGGCCATCACCATGGTACCTCTTGAAGAGCAGCTTTCAGAAGCAGCCAACTGGGAGTATTCCAGAAAGGTAACAGAGAAGCCTCAGGCCATCAAGCCGACTGTCAAGGAAAGCCAGTTCAGAAATCCGTACTTCGAATTCTCCGGCGCCTGCGCGGGCTGCGGC
>CAZTHD010000177.1:0-3967 GCA_964613315.1 uncultured Oscillospiraceae bacterium
CCTTCATACTTCCGGGAAAAGACTCCTTCGAGAGCCTCTTTGAAGGTATAGAAAAGGGACTTTATGCGAGGAAGATGGGAGGAGGATCCGTCAATCCCCAGACAGGAGAGTTCAACTTTGCAGTAAACGAAGGATATATGATCATAGACGGCAAGATAGCATATCCCGTCAAAGGAGCCGCACTCATAGGAAACGGAAGAGATATACTCCTGAACATAACGAAGGTATCTGATAATCTTTCTAGAGGCCAGGGTATGTGCGGAAGCGTAAGCGGGTCAATACCGACGGACGTGGGCCAGCCTGCGATCCTTGTATCCTCGATAACTGTTGGAGGTACTGCAAATGAATAGAGAATTATGGATAAAGAAAGCACTCGAAGCGGGCTTCGAAAGCTTCGAGATATATCAGGACGTAGAAGAAGAGAAAAAGTATGCCTGGTACAAGGGAGAGATGGACAGCTTCGTCACATCCCGCGTTACGGGCAGTGCTTTAAGAGGCATATATAAAGGCAAGCTGGCCAATTATTCGACTGAAGACAATTCAGACGAGCAGATGGACAGGGTACTCTCCCTCATGAAGGAGCAGGCCATGGCCGTGACTTCCGATGACGAAGTCTTCATAAGGGAGCCGGAGAAGGCTGAGGAAGAGGATAATCCTCACGTATTCACAGTGCCTTCGGCAGACGAGGTAAAGGAGCTCCTTTCAGATCTTGAAAAGAGGATACTCGCCTATGACAAAAGAGTCATATCAGTCAACGAGGTCGAATGGGAAGAGATAGTTTCAAAGAGAGAGATACTTAATTCCAAGGGCCTGTCCGTAAGCGATAAAAGCAGGATACACGTTCTCATCGCAGAATGCGCAGTCATGGAGGGTGAGGAAGTGAAGGATTCCTTCGACTACAAGGCCGTGGAAAAGATATGTGAATTCGACAGGGAAAAATTCGTAAAGAAGCTTTGCGATCAGGCTCTCAATAAACTGGGAGCCACCTCCTACAAGAGCGGAAACTATCCCGTCATCATAGAAAAGGATGCCATGAGCGACCTCTTAGGGGCATTTTGCTACCTCTACAGCGGAGATCTCATAAGCAAGGGGATCTCACCTCTTAGGGATAAGCTCGGACAGAAGATCTTCAGCGACAAGATAACTGTCATAGACGATCCAAGATGCAAAGATTCATACCAGACCGACAACTACGACGACGAAGGCTGCCCCACGAGGAAAAAGGAAGTGGTCAAGGACGGCGTGTTCGAGCTTGCTCTTCACAATTCTAAAACTGCAGCCAAGATGAACACGGTCAGCACGGGAAACGGCTTTAAAGCCGGATATTCTTCAAGTGTCGGAGTATCGCCTTTGAACTGCTATATATTGCCCGGTGAAAAGAGCCTTGATGAGCTCATGGCTGAAATGGGAGAGGGCCTTGTCATAGACGATCTGGCAGGTCTTCACGCAGGCATAGACGCAGTCACCGGTAACTTCTCTTTGCAGTGCGCAGGATATCTTGTTGAAAACGGCAAGAGAAGCCGCAGCATCAGCCTCATAACCATAGCCGACAATTTCCTCGAGCTCATGAAAAAGGTCAAGACCATAGGCAGCGATCTTGAGTGGGGACTTTCAGGCGTCGTAGCTCCAAGCATACTCTTTACGGAATGCGCCATAGGGGGAGAATAAACGGCAGCTGAAAAAAATATCTAAATTAAACTTTCCGTTTATTGATATTTGTTTTTTACAGTGGTATCATCTGAACGTAAAAGGGTAATATCCCACAGAAAAGGAAGAAAAATGACGATTATTTGTTCATACAACATAACAGGACGCGAAGATCAGCTTCTTTATTTCGAAGAAAAGGAGCCGAAATTTTCGCATGGGATAAGACCAAGGTTTGGAGATATGATGTCATAGCCTGTAAAAGGGACGTATATATGAACTTAAAGCCGCTCGTCTTATCCAAGTAAAGACGGGCGGTTTTTTTAGCGGTAAAGGAAGGCAAAAAAATGCAGGATATTTTGGAGATCAAAGGAAAAGTTAATACGGCGGTGGCTTATGCAAAAGTCATCGAGGACGATGCCATAGAGCAGATCAGAAGGATGTGCGATTACGGCCTTACGGAAGGGAGCCGCATCAGGATAATGCCCGACGTCCACGCAGGAGCAGGCTGCACCATAGGAACGACCATGACGGTGACGGACAAGGCCTGTCCCAATATCGTAGGAGTCGATATCGGATGCGGGATGTATACAGTGAGATTGGCCGAAAAGGACCTTGATTTTGAAAAGATCGATGAAGCGGCCCACTATATCCCTTCAGGCTTTGGCGTCTGGCCTGGAAGGCAAGAGAGATTCGATCTTACGGAGCTTGTCTGCTACAGGCAGCTGGAAGATACGAAAAGGCTTGAAAGATCTCTCGGCACTTTAGGCGGAGGGAACCACTTTATAGAGGTGGATTCCGCGCAGGACGGGACCAAATATCTGGTCGTCCACTCAGGCTCGAGGAACCTGGGGCTTCAGGTAGCTAATATCTATCAGAGACTTGCGGTTGATCTTCACAGCGGCAAGGAGGAATACTTTAAGCAGCACGAAGAGATCATAAGAAGTTACAAGGAGCAAGGCAGAAAGGCTGAGATCCAGGGCGCCCTTGCAGAGCTTAAGAAAGCTTTCCATGCAAAGGAGCCCGATGCGCCTTCAGATCTTTGCTGGCTTTACGGATCCTTCCTTGAGGATTACCTATGCGACGTTGAGATCTGCCAGAGATTTGCGAAAAGAAGCAGAGAAAAGATGGCGGAGATCATATTGGAGAGAGCCGGCCTTACGGCCGTGAGCTCCTTCCACACCATCCATAACTATATAGATACGGATGAAATGATACTCAGAAAAGGAGCCATAGCGGCTCATGAGGGAGAGCTGGTACTGATCCCCATCAACATGAGAGACGGGAGCGTACTGGCCAGGGGCAGAGGAAACGAAGAGTGGAACTTCTCTGCCCCGCACGGGGCGGGCAGACTTATGTCCAGAAAAGCCGCCAGGGAGACCATCGATATCGAGGAGTACAAAAAGGCCATGGAAGGCGTATATACGACCTCCGTCAGCGCCGGGACCATAGATGAAGCGCCCATGGCATATAAGTCCCTAGGAGATATCATAGACGTCATTTCAGATACCGTAGACGTGATAGAAGTATTGAAACCAGTATATAACTTTAAAGCAGAGTGATGCCGGATCCTTTCCGGCATCGCCGGAAAGGAGAGAAAAGAAAATGGAGCATTTACCTGTCATCGACCTGGCCGCAACGGGAAGGAACATCAAGGCTCTCAGAGTGGCGGCAGGCTACAGCGTACCCGAGCTTCAGGCGGCTCTTGGTTTTGCAAATCCTCAGGCCATCTACAAGTGGCAAAGGGGCGACGGCATCCCCAGCGTAGACAACCTGGTGATCATCGCTGCTTTCCTGGGCGTAAAGATCGATGACATTCTCATAATCCAATAAGGCAGGGGCTCATTGAGCCCTTTTCAAGGTCCCTTGGTCCAGCGGCAAAGACATCAGGTTTTCATCCTGAAGGTGCAGGTTCGATTCCCGCAGGGATCACCATGAAGGCGAAGCATATTCAAAGCTTCGCTTTTTTATTAATTTGATGTGGAATGGCTTAGGAGAGTGTGTCATAATACATTTGGTGGATTTTGCCCGAAAGAGGCACGATCCTTAATATATTGAAACGGACATCGAAAGTATATGAAGGCAAGCAAGAATCCCGTTGATAAGACCAACGCCATGAGGCTCCTCGACGCAGCGGGCATAGAATACGAAAGTCACAGCTATCAAGCGGATCCTTCCTTGAGCGGAGGGGATATAGCGGCAATACTGGGAGAGGATGAAGACTGTGTGTTCAAGACACTGGTGACCCAGGGTAAGAGCGGCAGTTACTATGTCTTCGAGGTCCCGGTGAATGATGAACTGGATCTTAAGAAAGCGGCTAAGG
>CAZTHD010000178.1:0-3936 GCA_964613315.1 uncultured Oscillospiraceae bacterium
TCTCAGCGCATAAAGGCCGCAGTAATGCGAGTCCTTTTTGCTATTAGAGGGTAATCTTCTCATGAAAAGACCTGGAGTTCTCAGAAAAAAAGAAGATTTCAGCAAACTTCGCAGTATGGGAAAATCTACGGGTTCTAAATATGCTGTTTTAGTGTGTTTAAAAAACGGGCTTGATTACAACCGCAAAGCTTTTCTTGCGAGCAAAAAGGTTGGAAACAGCGTTAAAAGACACAGGGCAGCGAGACTTTTAAGAGAATCTTACCGTCTGATAGACAAAGAAAGAGGCTTACCTTCCGGGTATGATTTTTTACTGATAGCAAAACCGTCCATCAACGATTCGAAATGTGCGGATGTGAAAAAAGCTATTGAAGCCGCAATGATGAAAGCAGGACTATTATGAAATACGTTATGATATTTTTTATAAAACTATATCAAATGTATATTTCACCGCGCTTTCCAAGCTGCTGCAGGTTCATTCCTACCTGCTCGGCTTATGCCATAGAAGCGATACAAAAGTACGGCGCTTTTAAAGGCGGGATGCTTGCAGTAAAAAGAATTTTAAGATGTCATCCGGGTAACCCGGGTGGTTTTGATCCTGTACCATAGGATTTGGAGGTTAAATGGGTGGATTTTTAGCAAAAATAATAGGATACGTCATGCAGTTCATTTACAGCCTTGTAAATAACTACGGTCTCTCTATTATAATACTTACATTTCTTGTAAGACTGTGCCTGCTGCCGCTCTATAATAAGCAGAACAAATACACGGCGGCAATGGCAGATCTTCAACCGAAGATCAACGATATCCAGACAAAATACGCAGCTGACAGAAACACTATGAACGAGAAGCTCAATGAAGTGTATGCAGAAGCGGGCATAAGCCCTCTTTCAGGATGCCTTCCAATGCTTATCCAGCTGCCTATAATCTTAGGACTTTTCGCTCTCCTCAGAAACCCGCTCACATATATGAGCGGAAGCGAGATGGCAGCAGCAGTACATGAGTCTTTCCTTTGGGTATCAGACTTAAGTCAGCCCGACAGCTGGATACTTCCTCTTCTTGCCGGTATAACGACGTATTTTTCAACAGCATCTACAAGTGAAGCAGGCGGTAACTCCATGGTTGCCATGAAGTATTTCTTCCCTGTGATGCTCTTCCTTTTAGGAAGGACCTTCCCGTCAGGACTTGCCCTTTATTGGGCAGTAGGAAACTTCTTCACAATGCTTCAGACTTATTATTTTATGGCAAGAAAGAAGAAGAAGGACAGAGAAAAGGAAATCGAAGAAGAAGTCAACAAAAGACTCAACAGAAAGAGATAGGCTTTGGAGGCTGAAAGATAATGAGATATTCTGAAAAATGGGGCGACAGCATAGATGCTGCAGTTGAACTTGCCCTTCAGGAACTTAAGCTTACCAGAGATCAGGTCACTGTCACTGTATTGGAACAGCCAAGCAAAGGTTTTTTCGGTATAGGTTCCAAACTGGCAAAGGTACACGTAGAAGAGATAGCTAAGGAAAAAGAGAAGAAAGCAGAGGTCGTAAAGCCTAAAGAGAAAAAAGTCGAAAAAAAGGCTGAAGAACCCATGCAAAAAGCTGTGTCTGAAGCTGTTTTTGAAAGTGAAGACCTTCCTGTTGTAAGCGAGAAGAAAAAGAAGAAAAAGAAGAAAAACAAAAAACAAAACAAAGAAAACAAAGAAACAGTCAAAATTGAAATCAACCACGCGAATATAAGCACGAGACCGGAGGATCTTAAGGATGCTCCAGACCATCCTGCAAAAGAATTCCTTGATAAGACTTTCAAGGAGATGGGTCTGGAAGTAAGCGTCTCGGTAGCTGTAAATGAAGACAGCGTATATATCGACGTTGAAGGCAAGGATACGGGTACTGTCATAGGAAAGAGAGGTCAGACTCTTGATGCTCTTCAGTATCTCACCAGCCTTGTGGTGAATAAGAGTGAAGACGAGTACATAAGAGTCATTCTCGATGCAGAAGGGTATAGGGCAAAGAGAGAAGCAACTCTTGAAACTCTTGCAACAAGACTTGCAGAGAAGGTACTCAAAACAGGCAAGAGCGCAAGACTCGAGCCTATGAATCCTTATGAAAGAAAGGTCATCCACACCGCTCTTCATAACGTAAACGGTATTTCAACAAGAAGTGAGGGCGACGAACCTTACAGAAGAGTTGTTATAGAGCTTAAGAAATAACACATAAGGCCGCCTTGTGAAGCGGCCTTTTCTATTTATGGAAAACACTACTATCGCGGCAATTTCAACAGCTTACGGGGAAGCGGGGATAGGCATCGTAAGAATGTCCGGTCCCGATGCTCTTTCTATGCTCAAAAAGATATTCTTTTCAAAGAAAGGAAAAGATATAGCATTTGAGCCAAGGCACATGTATTACGGTATAGTAAAAGACGGTGAAGTAGTCATAGACGAAGCTCTTGCCGTATATATGAACGCTCCCTTTACTTATACGGGAGAAGACGTGGCAGAGATACAATGCCACGGTGGTAATATTTCCGTAAAAAACATACTGGAACTTCTTCTTAAAAACGGAGCTGTTCTTGCAGACAGAGGGGAATTTACAAAGAGAGCCTTTCTGAACGGAAAGATAGATCTTTCTCAGGCGGAAGCTGTCATAGACCTCATAAAAGCAAGGACCGGAAGAAGTTTTGAAACAGCTGTAGACCAGCTTGAAGGAAGCCTCTCAAAAAAGGTCAGAGACATAAGAAAAGACATGCTGGATCTCCTCGTTTCCATCACTGTAAACATGGATTACCCCGACGAAGACATAGAAGTTCTGACTTACGATAATTTTAAAAACAGTTTATCGCACATAAACGATGAACTTAATAAACTCAACGCTTCAAGCGGCGAAGGAAGGATAATCAGAGAAGGTCTTAAGGTCGCTATAGTCGGTAAACCAAACGTAGGAAAGTCTTCTCTTATGAACATCTTCCTCAAAGAAAACAGGAGTATAGTGACAGACGTTCCCGGAACTACCAGAGACACTATAGAGGAAAGCGCATCCGTAAGAGGAATACCCATTTCCTTCATAGATACGGCAGGCATCCACGATTCTGAAGATCTGGTCGAAAGCATAGGAATAGAAAGAAGCAAGGACGCTTTTAATAAGGCAGATCTATTGATACTGGTCCTCGACGGAAGCAGCGAGCTTTCAGAAGAAGACAGAGAGCTTCTTAAAATGGCTGAAGGAAGGCCATGCATCACTCTTCTTAACAAGTCTGATAAAGGACTTGTCATAGAGGAAGACGGCATAGAAGTATCCATGCTCAATGAAACAGGTATAGATAAAATAGAGGATGCCATAGAAAATTTCGTCAACAGCGGCAATCTCAGACGGCAGGGTGACGTCATGATAACAAACGTAAGGCATGCGGACCTTGTCAGAAAAGCTCTGTCTGAAGTATCCGAAGCCATAGCGATGGTAGATTCCATGGAGGCTATGGATTTTATAGAGGTCAACGTCAAAGCTGCTTTCGATTACCTTGGAGAGATAATTGGAGAGACGGCAAGCGATGAAGTCATAGATGAGGTGTTTTCCAGATTTTGTCTTGGAAAGTAGTATTACAAAAGCTTATCACACTATTCTTCGCGCGCTTCACAGCTTCGATTTTTCAAACGGCTTGCATCCGGGAAATATGTGAAATTTGCCGAAGTCTGAAGACCGGCTGCATTTCTACATATTTAAAGCCGTCTGCTCGCCGGAAAAATCTGCTGCTTGCGATGCTTAGAATAGTATGACAAGCTTTTGCAATAGCATATCGCAACATTGGAAATACCTGTTGTTCGTGAAACTTAAAATATTATTATAAGCTTTCACAATATAATATATACAGTAAAAAAATGGAAATCAAACAACTAGGAAATTATGACATTGTAGTTATTGGCGCCGGGCACGCGGGCTGCGAGGCTGCTCT
>CAZTHD010000179.1:0-3933 GCA_964613315.1 uncultured Oscillospiraceae bacterium
TATATATCGACTCTGCAAAGAGCCCTTTTCTCTTCAGTATATCCGAAACCGCGTATATCTCTTTGTTCAGAGCTTCCATATATGCCTTAGCGGCCGCATCGGTGATCATGTTGGAAGTGAATGAACAATAAAGGCATCTTGTAGGGCAGAACGGTATGCCTATATATATTCCCACTGCTTTTTTGTCTTCATTGGCAAGAGCTTCCTTCTGAGTGAAATAGGTATTTCTAAGAAGCTCGATCTTATTATCTGAAAGACAATATTCAGAGGACATTATATTCTCTGCTCTTTCCATGCCGTGTTTCGATACGAGCTCTGAATAGAGTTTCTTGGGCCTTACGCCTACAAGTATGCCCCAGTCCTGGGTCCTGCCTGTCTCTTTGGAAAGAAAATCATAAAGAACACGCCCTCTGACGAACTTTGATTCGTCGTCAGGGATAACAAGATCGTAGTCCGTTTCCGGATCTTCTTCAGCTGTAGATATATAGAACTGATCTGTAGTTAAGAATTCTTTCGCAAGTTCTCCGAGATCGTATTTTGATTTTTCTGTTGGTGCGCAGATCTTATACAAAAGGATTGTACCTTCTTTCGATTCCTATAGTCGTATCGTCCATGTGCCCCGGAAGCACTTTGATATCGTCGGGAAGTGTCATGAGCTTTTCCTTTATGGACGTAAGAAGAGTCTCTTCGTCTCCTCCGGGCATATCGGTCCTTCCTATCGACATCCTGAAAAGCGTATCTCCCGAAAACAGCAGCTCGCCCATGAGTATGCACATACCTCCAGGAGTATGGCCGGGCGTGGATATGAATTTAAGCTCCATGTCTCCGACTTTCAGTTCGTCTCCGTCAGAGACTTCTATATCGGCCTTTATACCGCCCTTTCCCATACTCGCATCTCTGTTATAAAGGAATTTTCTCTCCTTTGCAGATGCGACGAGTTTTATGTCGGGATAAGTCTTCTTCAGAAGATCTATCCCGCCCGTATGGTCTCCGTGACCGTGAGTCAGTATGATATATGAAGGCTTAAGCCCGAATTTATCTATGTGTTCATAGATCTTTTGGAATTCATAGCCGGGATCCACTATAAAAGCATCCTTCGTCTCTTCATCGTAGACAAGGTAAACGTTGGTCCTGTATGAGCCTACTGTATATTTAATAACTCGAGCGGTAGACATCTATGACTCCTTTGATCTGTTTCATCCTGGACATGATCTTAGCTATGTCGTCCGTGTTGGTGATGGCAAGCGTAAGGTTCATGGTACAAAGACTGCTCTTGTCCACCTTTACGTTTGCATATGTCATGTTTATATCCATGTCTTCGCAAAGCCTTGACACTTCGGCAAGAAGTCCTTTTTTATCTTCTGCGAGTATGGTTATGGAGGCGTTGAAGGTCATCTTGTCTTTCTTTAGATCCCATTCGACGTCTATGAGCCTTCCAAGTTCGTTTTCAGGAAGAGAAAGCATGTTGATGCAGTCTTTTCTGTGTATGGATATACCTCTGCCCTTGGTCGTATATCCGACTATCTCGTCTCCGGGTACAGGGCTGCAGCATTTGGCGTAATGTATGAGAAGATCGGAGATACCCTCTATGCTGACTCCCGCATTCTTTGCATCGGGACGCCTTGCGATCTGCTCCTGCTTCTTTAGATACCTTTCCTGCCTTCTGAGCTCAGCCTGCTCTTCTTCCCTGAAATATGAAAGGCAGAGCATTAGAGTCTTGTTTATGATGGCTCCTCCGCCTGCAAGAGAGCTGTAAAGATCGTCGGCAGAAGTGTATTGCTGGGCCCTTGCTGCCCTTGATACGAATTGAGGCTTTAAAACCTTTTCAACGTCAAGATCTTTGTGCTTTGCAGCTCTTTCGAGAGCTTCCTTTCCCTTCGCGGGATCGAGGTCTTTGTTGACTTTCTTGAGGTACTGCCTGATCTTATTCTTTGCAGAATTGGTCTTTACAAGCTTGAGCCACTCTACTGTAGGTCCGGAAGAATTGGGGTTCGTAACGATATCGACTATCTCACCGTTTTGGAGTATATAGTCCTTCGATACCATCTTGCCGTTAACTTTAGCTCCTACGCAGTGAAGACCTACGAAGGTGTGGACTCTGAATGCAAAGTCGAGAGGCGTTGAACCTGCAGGAAGTTCCATTACGTCGCCCTTTGGCGTGAAAACGAATACCTGGTTGCTGAAGAGGTCTACCTTAAGAGTATCTATGAACTCCTTGGAGTCGTTCATATCGTATTGCCACTCAAGAGTCTGCCTTATCCAGGCTAGCTTTATCTCGTCTTCATTGCTCTTGTCCGTTATGCCCTCTTTGTATTTCCAGTGGGCTGCGATACCGTATTCAGCGACGCGATGCATCTCCTGCGTCCTTATCTGTATCTCAAAGGGCGTACCTTTGCTCGAAAGGACCGTGGTATGAAGGCTCTGATAATGGTTCGATTTAGGCATCGCAACGTAGTCTTTGAACCTTCCGGGTATCGGAGTCCATTTCGTATGTACAGCGCCTAAAACGGCATAGCAGTCTTTCACTGTATCTACGATGACCCTTATGGCCGTAAGATCGAATATCTCGTCTATCTCCTTGTGCTGATAGATCATCTTCTTGTAGATGCTGTAATAGTGCTTGCGCCTTCCGGTTATCTCATATTTGATATCAAGACCCTGTATGACCTCTTCCACTTGCTTCATGAGGTCTTCGATCTGGTCCGATCTTTTTGTATTTCTTTTCTGAAGCTCTAATTCTATATTGTGATAGGCTTCAGGCTCAAGTATCCTGAAGGATATGTCTTCAAGTTCGAATTTGAACTTGTATATACCAAGTCTGGATGCAATGGGAGCATAGATTTCAAGAGTTTCCTTTGATTTTTCTATCTGCTTCGCCGGTGTCTGGTACTCTATGGTCCTCATGTTGTGGAGCCTGTCGGCAAGTTTTATGACCAATACCCTGATATCCTTGGACATAGCCATGAACATCTTTCTGACGTTCTCTGCCTGGGCTTCTTCTTTTGAGGTATATTCAAGATTTGTCAGCTTTGTGACTCCGTCGACCATGACCGCGACGTCTTCTCCGAAATCTCTTTTGCAGTCTTCAAGAGAGTATTCGGTGTCTTCGACAGCATCGTGAAGCAGACCTGCTGCAATGCAGTGGTCGTCCATACCAAGCTCAGCCAGGATCTTTCCTACGGCCATCGGATGTATTATATATGGCTCTCCTGACTTTCGCTTTTGGTCTTTATGCATTTTTGTTGCCGTCTCCAATGCCAGCTCGAGGATGTTTTCGTCGTAATTGGGATTGAATTTCAGCAATTCTTCTACATATTCACTCATGGTCAAAATACAAAAATACGGCATGTGCGCATAGAAAGCACACATGCCATAGTAAGTTAAAACAAGCTATTCAGCGTAATCGTCAGAATCTTCCTTCTTGGTAAGCTTTTTGATCTTCTTCGGCGTTACCTTATCAGAATCTTCTTCCTTAGCCTCTTCTTTCTTTCCGGCAGGAGCGATCTCTCTGTTGAGGACCGTATTGATAGCTGATTTTGTGATCTCAAGCTTTGTCTTTTCTGCACCGGAAGCGATAGTAACTCTGTCGTCCTTAATACGTACTACTGTGCCGTAAAATCCACCGATGGTCATGATCTCATCGCCGACCTGCAGTTGATCTCTAAGGTTCTTGAGTTCCTTTTCCCTCTTGTTCTGCGGACGGATCGTGAAGAAATACATACCAACAAACATAAGTGCAATGAGTGCGTAGTATATCCACATACCATTTGTAGATCCTGCTGCTGCAGCAACTATTGTACCGTTCATGAGTACCTCCTACATATATTACATATTACTTTTTTTATTATAATCGATATATGAAAAATCGCAAGAAAAAATTCATCATTTCTACAAGTATAAATGACTAATTTCCAATATTATTACAAAGTCTCC
>CAZTHD010000180.1:0-3929 GCA_964613315.1 uncultured Oscillospiraceae bacterium
CTTCCGTGGCGATCGACGCGTGGTCCGTTCCGGGAAGCCAAAGGGTGTTGTATCCCTGCATTCTCTTAAAACGGACAAGCACATCCTGAAGGGCTGCATCCATAGCGTGTCCCATGTGGAGCTGCCCCGTGATATTGGGAGGCGGCATCACGATGGTGAAATGCTCTTTTCCGCCTTTGGTCTCGGGCATAAACGCTTTGGAATCTTCCCATGTTTTGTAGATACGATCCTCGAAAGTCTTGGGATCGTAGTTTTTAGGTAGATTTCTGTCCATTTTGTCTCTCCTGATCAATGAAATTTCAATAGTTTGCTAAACACATATTTTATCTTATATATCAGCGTTTTACAAGGATTACAATTGTAGCAGCTGCCAAATGCCACTGGATAACTGCAATCAAGCTCAACTTAAAATGGAATTTTTTCAATTTTCTAGTTATTTACGAACACTCCGGCATATATTAATATGAGTTCAGCCGGCGATCAATAAAACTACAAGGAGGATCATAATGGATAACCTGAAAATAGGACAATACATACAAAGCCAAAGAAAGAAAATGGGACTGACCCAAAAGGATCTGGCAGATAAACTGAATATTTCATTTCAGGCAGTCTCCAAATGGGAGAACGGAGAGACTCTCCCCGATACGGGCATACTGCTAGATCTTTGCGACATACTCGGTACCACGGCAGACAGACTTCTCAACGGAGGAGTTCTTGCCGCAGGAACAAGACGTCTCATGCATATGGACGATGTCATCGAGGGCTTCAGATGTATAGAGGATATAGGGCGCTGCTTCGGCGAGAACAGCACCTTCTATACGGGCATGATCGAAGGTATAAACGAAAAGATGAATATCGACCTGATCCCGTATATGAGAGACCCGATGACCAGAGACGTGCTCTACGCAGAAGTGCTGATACAAGGTATACTGTCGGGAAGGACCGTGGATATCGAAGAAATCGAAAACAACTTAAAAAATAAAAAGATGGTAGAAGTGATAAAAGGCTATATCGCAAAAACGAATGACAACTAAAACCAAAAGCGGGACACTGTGAGCAGTCGTCCCGCTTTTCGTAAATGGCGAGTATATGATCACCATAGGTCAAACAAAAATCAAAGTATGAGAATCCCGGCCTCTTTGCAGCGATTTCTTGTCTCTTCGTCCCATACAGCAGACTGTACCTCTCCTATATGAGCGTTGCCCATCAGGAGCATGCAAAGGCGGCTTTGACCTATTCCTCCGCCTATGGTATAGGGGAGTTCTCCTGCAAGCAGAGCTTTGTGGAAGGGAAGTTCCCTTCTGTAGTCGCAGCCTGAGATCGCAAGCTGCCTGTCGAGACTTTCGGGGCTCACCCTTATACCCATGCTGGATATCTCGAGGGCTTCTCCTAAGATCTCGTTCCAGAAGAGAAGGTCACCGTTCAGTTCCCAGTCGTCATAGTCAGGAGCTCTTCCGTCGTGAGGCTTGCCGCTCTTTAAGGCTCCGCCTATCTTCATTATGAATGTCGTATGATGATCTTTGACGAAGGCATTTTCCCTTTCCTTGGAACTGAGATCCGGATACATATCCTCGAGCTCCTGGGACGTAACGAAAGCCACGTTCCTGTCCTTGTACGAAAGGCTGTAAAGAGCCGGATAATGCTTCCTCAGCTCAAGTTCCGTATCGCAGATGGCATATACTATCTTCCGCACTACGGATCTGAGATAATCCAGGTTGCGGTCGCTTTCTTCTATAACTTTTTCCCAGTCCCACTGATCCACGTAGATGGAATGGATATTGTCGAGTTCTTCGTCGCGTCTTATGGCGTTCATGTCTGTATAAAGGCCTCTGCCCACGTAGAAATTGTAGTCCTTAAGAGCCTGCCTCTTCCACTTTGCGAGGGACTGCACCACCTGGCAGTGCCTGCCATCTTCTTTGATGTCGAAATCCACCGGTCTTTCTATACCGTTCAAGTCGTCGTTAAGGCCCGTGGATGCCTCAAGGAAAAGAGGCGCTGAAACGCGGCTTAAGTTCAGCTGTTCGCAGAGCTTTTCTTCAAAGATCTGGTGTATCTTGCTTATGGCTTTCTGAGTATCGTAGGAATCCAGTTTTGCTTTGTAGTTTTCAGGAATTATGAGTTTCATCGCTTTCTTCCTCCTGTTTCATCGAAGATCTTCCTAGGATTATGTTTGCAGAGATGTCTCCCGTTACGTTCAAGGTCGTATATATCATGTCAAGGAATTTGTATATGCCGCTGTAAAAGCCCATTATGTCCAAAGGTATCCCGAGCATTTCAAGATATCCGGCGCCAACTACTATGCCGCCTCCGGGGATGCCGGGAGCTGCCATGTTGATGACAAGAGCCAGGACAGCCATATACATATATGCCCCGAAGCTGATGCTAACGCCGTATACCCTGGCAAAGAAAAGCCCGAGAAGCGCGAAAGATACGGCTCCTCCGCACATGTGTATGGTGCAGCCAAGAGGCACGACTACGTCGGTGACCCTTTCGTCTATGCCGAACTCATCGCGGCAGACCCTGACCGTATACGGCAGGGTGGCGCTGCTGCTGCAGGTGGTAAAGGTCATGAGCCATATCCTTGCCACCTTCTTTATGTATTCTAAAGGCCCGATCTTAGCGAAAATCCAGACCGGGACTATCATGACTATGATGAGCACCGCTATGGAACAGATATATGCCGAGGCGATGTACTTAAGACCTGCGCCAAGGAGGACCTTGCCATATCTTCCCGCAGTCACTGCAGTCAATGAAAAGACAGCCAGCGGTGTGAGATACATGAAGTATTCAAGAGCTTTGAATATCCACTCCTTGAGCTTGTCCAAAAAATCGAAAACGGGCTTGCTCTTTTCGATCAGAGACCCGAGTTTTCCGAAGAGCCAGGCAAAGAGTATGACCGCAAAGACTTTTGGTGATATGAAGATCTCCTTCAGGTTTGCCGGGAATAGGGTCTTCAATATGGTCGAAAAGTCGAATCTCATAGCCTGCCCTGACCAGCTGCCTCCGTCGAAGACGAAATCCTTTGCCGGATCTATGAGCAGTACCAGCAAAGAGGTGAGCAGAAAAGATGCCAGGAACATGAGTGAAAAAAGACCTACCGACTTGAGCACGAGCCTGTCCTTCTTTTTCGACGTCCTGTATATGGTCACCGCTATGCTCGTAAAGATCACAGGGCTTATGAATACTTTGAGCACGTTTACGTACCAGACTCCCGGAAGCTCTATATATGGGACCAGGTCCGGGAAGAAAATACCGAAAAGTACTCCTATGACAAGAGCTGCAAAGCTCAGGATGCTAACAGCTTTTTTCATAGTGATCCCTTATCCTTTCGCAGGCTTCGATGCAGTCTTCCCTGCTTCCGAGGGCGCTTATGCGTATATGATGCCTCCCCTTGGACCCGAAGATGGATCCGGGGACCACCACTATATCCATCTCTTCAAGAAAGATCCTGAATGCCTCCCAGCACTCGTCTTTCCTTGGAGTCTGCACCCAAAGATATGGAGCGTCGATGCCTCCCGTTACGCAAAAGCCCGCCTCAAGAAGAGTCTTTCTTAAAAGCTTTCCGTTCTCTTTGTATACCTTGATATTCTTTTTTATGATTTCCTGGGCTTCGGGAAGATAGCTTGCCTCCGCGCCTTTCTGGGCAACGTATGAAGCACCGTTGAAGCGGTTTATGGTCCTTTCGCGCCAGAGCGAGATCATCTCATCTCCAAACTCTTTCGGAAGGACGAAATATGAACATCTCGTTCCGGAAAGGGATGCGTTCTTCGAAAAGGAGTGCATCTCTATGCAGCAGCTTTTGCTCCCCTCTATCTCGTAAATGCTTTTCGGGAGCCCGGGACTTTCTGCGAAGTCTTTGTACACGTTGTCATATACTATATATGAACCGTTGTCCCTTGCATATTCTACCCAGCGGGAAAGCTCTTCCT
>CAZTHD010000181.1:0-1969 GCA_964613315.1 uncultured Oscillospiraceae bacterium
CATGCCGAAGAAGGCTATGAGCCACATCCAAAAGACTGCTCCGGGACCGCCGGCCGCTATGGCGCCTGCAACTCCTACGATGTTGCCTGTTCCGACCGTTGCCGCAAGAGCGGTGCAAAGGGACTGGAACTGGGATATGGTCCTGTCCTTAGTATGGCCTGTTACGTGTTTGTCTTTAAAAATAGCTCCTATGGTGTTCTTCCACCAGTGACCGAAATGACTGATCTGGAAGAAGCCTGTCAGACAGGTCATCAGTATGCCGACAAAGCCCAGTAGTATGAGAGCCGGCCATCCCCAGACGACACCGTTGACGGTATCGTTTATGCTGGTGATCTTTTCAATAAAGGGGTTACTCATCTTGCGTTTTCCTTCCTGAATACAAAAAAGACTAACCGCACGGCGCCTTTGCCGAAACGATTAACTATCGATGGAAGGATTTTAGCACTCATCCACAAGATTTTCAAGGAATATGTTGTATATACAGAACAAAAAAAGGGCGGACTGCATCGAAGTCCGCCATATATCTTAACGATATTTAAATATATAGATATGATCGTTCAGTTTTTAAGGCTCTGTATAGGAGCAGGTATGCGTCCGCCACGCTTTACGAAGACCCCGGAACTTTCCTTGTGTACGGGCATTATGGGAGCGCTGCCTAAAAGGCCTCCCAGCTCTATGGTCTCTCCCACGCCCTTGCCGGGGACGGGAATGATACGAACAGCCGTCGTCTTGCTGTTTACCATGCCTATGGCTGCCTCATCTGCGATGATGGCAGATATGGTCTCAGCGCTCGTATCTCCGGGGACCGCTATCATATCAAGTCCCACAGAGCACACGCAGGTCATTGCTTCAAGCTTGTCTATATCGAGGACTCCGCTCTTTGCAGCAGCTATCATGCCCTCGTCTTCGGATACGGGTATGAAAGCGCCTGACAGGCCGCCAACGGATGAAGACGCCATGACGCCGCCCTTCTTGACCGCATCGTTTAAAAGAGCAAGAGCAGCCGTGGTGCCGTGGGTGCCGCAGACCTCCAGGCCCATCTCCTCCAGTATCCTCGCCACGGAATCGCCCTTTGCAGGAGTCGGAGCAAGAGAAAGATCCACTATGCCGAAGGGAGTATCCAGCCTCCTGCTTGCCTCCAAAGCCACCAGCTGGCCCATCCTCGTGATCCGGAATGCCGTCTTCTTTATGGTCTCTGCGACCACGTCGAAGCTCTCACCCTTTACGGCCTGAAGAGCGTGGTGAACGACTCCGGGCCCTGATACGCCCACGTTTATGATCTTCTCCGCTTCTCCCGGGCCGTGGAAGGCACCTGCCATGAAAGGATTGTCCTCCACGGCATTACAGAATACCACCAGCTTTGCGCAACCGAAACCGTCGACTGTTACAGCGGCCGTATCTTTTATGATACGGCCCATGAGGGCTACAGCGTCCATGTTGATGCCGGCCTTGGTGGAGCCCACGTTGATGGAGGAACATACTATCTTCGTTCTGGCCAGCGCCTCCGGGATGGACTTTATGAGCTTTTCGTCTGCTTTGGTCATGCCTTTCTGAACAAGGGCCGAATAGCCTCCTATGAAATCGACCCCGCACTCCGCAGCTGCCTCGTCAAGGGCTATGGCAAAAGGAAGGTAATCCTCCGTCTTAGATGCTCCCGCAACAAGGGCCATGGGCGTGACCGATATCCTCTTGTTCACGATGGGTATGCCGAATTCCGCTTCTATCTCCTCGCAGGTTGGGACGAGCTTGCCCGCGTAGGAGCAGATCTTGTCGTATATCTTAGTGCAAGCCTTCTTTGGGTCTTCGTCGCAGCAGTCGAGAAGAGATATACCCATGGTTACGGTGCGTATATCAAGGTGCTGTTGCTCTATCATGTCGATAGTCGCAAATATGTCTTTCTGATCTATCATAATAGGGCCCCTTAAATGGTATGCATAGCGTCGAAGATCTCTTCGCGCTGTATCCTGAT
>CAZTHD010000181.1:1979-3224 GCA_964613315.1 uncultured Oscillospiraceae bacterium
CCAGAGTCAACGGTTCAAATGGCTCCGCAAGATGCGTCCCTTCGTCCGCCGTTGGATTGGTTTGACCGGCACACCGACGTCAAATGGCCTGATGGATCTGTGGGCGGAGATCGGCATCCTGGATGGCGGTGAGCGGCTTGGCAGGTTTATTGGCAGGTATAGGGAGGCTTACTTCAGACCTGGCAGTATGAACCCGTCAACCGGCGTTGTGTTCAGCTACATCCCGCGTCCCGGCGCGGAGGAGCAGATTTACGTAAGTTCTATCTCTTTTCCGAGCTTTTCGAGAGCTTCAGATATCTCTTTGAAGCTTTTGTTCGCAGCGCTCACGTCCACCAGCATGACCATGGTGAAATTGCCCTGCATTATGGTCTGGGACAGATCCAGGATATTGATGTTGCTCTCGTAAAGGAGAGTGCTTACCTTTGCTATGATGCCTACCTTGTCGTGGCCTACTACCGTTATAACCGCATTCATTCTCTTTTCATCCTTAATATTTTTTTGCCCGGACTCACTTTGAAGAGGTAAGATCGCTGAGCTTTTTGCTGTAGAAAAAATCGTGGGTGAGCTTGTCATACTCGCTCCACAGGGGAAGGGTCTCGCATTCCGCAGCCCTCGGGCAGGGCTCTGCCCCGTCTATGAGGCAGGCAACAGCAGCAAGGGGGCCTTCCATGAGCTCGATGATCTCCCCTACCGAATATTCGTCTGCGTTTCGGCAAAGTTTGTAGCCGCCGCCTTTTCCGCTTACACCTGACACGAAACCTGCCGATACAAGATCCTTTACTATTATCTCAAGATATTTCTTTGAGATACCCTGCCTTTCGGCAATATCCTTAAGCGGGATGTATTCTCCGAAGCTGTGCTCCGCGAGGTCCAGCATCACCCTTATGGCATAACGTCCTCTTGTTGAGATCATGTTAATTACCGCCTTTCTTACCTATTATACCTTAAGGTAAATAGGTAAATCAATATCTCTTCGCGCAATACACCTATTGACATAGTAGGTAAATAGAAATATAATCAAGACGGTAAGAAAACAGAAAGGAGATACTGAATTGATCTACGCAGACAACGCCGCAACCACCAAAATGAGCAAGACGGCGATAGATACGATGGTTTCCGTGATGAACGAGGACTGGGGCAACCCCTCGAGCCTCTACAGCCACGGACAAAAAGCAAAAGAGGTCCTCGAAGAAGCAAGGAAGAAAGTTGCCTCCGTCATAGGAGCAGAGCCAAGAGAGATATATT
>CAZTHD010000181.1:3234-3920 GCA_964613315.1 uncultured Oscillospiraceae bacterium
GACAACCAGGCCATAATCTCGGCTGCAGGCATAGGAAAGAAAAAAGGAAAGATGCACATAATCTCATCGGCCTTTGAACACCACGCAGTCCTCCACACCCTGGAAAAGCTGGAAAAAGAGGGTTTTGAAGTCACTTTGCTGGACGTCCACAGTGATGGACTCATAGTTCCTGAAGAACTTGAAGCAGCCATAAGAGAAGACACCTGCCTCGTGACCATAATGACGGCAAACAACGAGATAGGCACCATACAGCCCATCAGAGAGCTCGGCGCCATATGCAGGAAACACGGCGTCATCTTCCACACCGACGCAGTGCAGGGCATGGGACACATACCCATCAACGTGGTCTCAGACAATATAGACATGCTCTCCGCATCGGCTCACAAATTCCACGGGCCCAAAGGTGTGGGCTTCCTCTACGTAAAAAAGACGGTGCGCCTCGATCCTCTCATCGAAGGAGGCGCCCAGGAAAGAGGAAAAAGAGCGGGAACAGAGAACGTCCCGGGGATAGCTGCCGCGGCAGACGCTTTGATCGAAGCCGCAGGCAAGATACCGGAATACACAGCTGTCCTGACAAAGAAAAGGGACAGGCTCATAGAAGGACTAAGGGAGATACCCCACTCCGCTCTCAACGGAGACGAAAAGAAGAGGCTTCCCGGCAACGTGAACTTCTGCTTTGAGGGCAT